>QKJO01000031.1 GCA_003249275.1 Spirochaetaceae bacterium | reverse complement strand
AATGGCAAGGGAATCCCCGACGATATACAGGACAAGGTATTTGATATATATTTTACTACCAAAAAAGGGAAGGGCGGGACCGGCGTCGGTCTGTCGATTGTACATTCTCTGGTTGAGGAAGAGCTGAAAGGTTCCATATCATTCGAAAGCCATCCCGGTCAGGGAACCGTGTTTACAGTTCTCCTGCCTGAGAATATTGAAGGCATCTGAAGGGGTATTCCATTGATACATCTGTTTTTTTTCTTTTATCTCCTCTCCTTCGCCATTATGACTGCCGCCTTCTTCCTGGCAGTGCTTTATTACTTTAAAGAGAAAGTGCTGTGGAAGTTCAAGGGATGCCTGTTTCTGGGATTCATCCTCTTTCTCTTTCTAACCTCGGGGATTAAATTTTACTTTTCCGAAATAGCCGGCTGGGAGGACAGTATTTTCAGGATGTTCCTGAGAATCATCTATGTCATAGGCTATTCTCTCCTGATTTATTATCTGCCTTCGACAATCAATTACATGCTGAGAAGACCCTGGTCACGGGGAAGACTGAGCTGGATTCTGACGGCCTCCGCCTCCTATATGATTGCCGGGATTTTTCTTCTGACCAAAGGATTGTCACCGGTATGGAATCTGCCGCTGGGGGTCCTGTTTTTTACCTCCTTTATCTTCGTGCTGATCGATGCCTTCAATTCACTGCCCCTGATAAGAGATAAAAGAGGGAGATTCTCGGTGACCCTCCTGTTTGCCGGGACTTTTATTTTCCTTCCGCTACTCCTGATCGTGAGGATGATGGGAGCTCTTTTCTTTTCCGGAACGGACAGTGAAGTTCTTCTTTTTCCGGTTCAAACCCTCTATTTCCTCTGGCTGGCGATCGTACTCCTTCAGTTTTTAATGAACCGGATTCTGAATTCCGATTCCATACCTCTTCCCCTCAGTGAAAAACCGCAGGCTTTTTTTGATGAACGGGGGATTACCGGACGGGAGAGGGAGATCATCCTGTTCCTGGAGAAGGGGCTGACCTACAAAGAAATCGGAAGAGAACTCTTTATCTCAGCCAATACCGTCAGCAATCATGTGGCCAGTATCTACAAAAAAACGGGACAACGGTCCCGGGTTGAAATGCTCAACTCCCTCAGGGGAGAGGTTTAGTCTCTTTCCACTAGTCCAAGATAATCAGATTGAAGTGTTTTCTTCTCATTGTTTTCTGACACAGCTGTCCCTATATTCATCAGATAAGGGGATGAAGCCGTGTTTCCGATGATAGAACGTTCGATTGAACTGGGATACAGATCTGTCTTTCAGGATGGAAAAATCTCTCCGGCTCTCCTCTGGGAAGAGCTTGAAGAAACCGCGGACCAGCACTGCCGTATAATCGGAAAGGATGTGTTTCATCTGCTGAATCTTGGAGAGGCCTGGGTCCTCAAGGGCGGAGCCTCCAGGATGTTCCGATATCCCGGTTATGGTGAATCGGTAAGAATCACAAGCTGGCTGTCGTCCCTGGACAGATACCGGGGCGTCAGAGAATTCCGTATCCAGGACGGGAAGGACCGGGTACTCGGACTGGTATCCACCCTGTGGATCTATATGGACCTGAACGCCCATCATCTGATCCCCATACCGGACAGTTTTCATGAACACTGGGGTGTCTCCTCCAGCGCTCTGAATCTCTCGGATTTCAGGAAGCGGCCGGCTCTCCCGCCCGGACCCTGCAGGGAAAATACAATTTCTCTCAGAAGGCGGGATATCGATACGAGTGATCATGTACACAATACCAGATATCTTGAATGGATTTCCGAAGCTGTTCCGGAAGATGTTTACAATCATTGTCAGATCAGCGACTTCAATATCCTGTACAGAAAAGAGATTAAGGCAGGTGATGTTGTACAGATCAGAACATTGGAGCAGAGTTCGGGATGCTTCCATCATGATTTTATTGAGAAGAAGAGCCGAACCCTGCTGTCAACGGCCTATTCCTGCTGGAATGGTAAAGAGACTCTCTACCCCGAAAACCCGGAATACAGTGACGCTGCAGTACAGGGACTGAGCTGATACGGCCGGATTGCGTGATCAGAAGCCTGGAATCTTGATATTGTTCTGACTCTTCAGCTTTTCGGCTTCCAGTCTAGCTCTCTCTTCTGCTTCCGCTTTGGCCTTTGCCTCTGCTTCCGCCTTGGCTTTGGCGGCTTCGGCTGCAACCCTTTGAGCTTCCGCTTCCGCTTCCGCCTTAACTCTGGCCGCCTCCGCCTCTGCCTCCGCTTTTACTCTTGCAGCTTCTGCCGCAGCCTTATCCTGCAGGTCTTTGAGCATGGCATCCGCCTGACCCAGGGCCTTATCCTGAACCCCTTTAAGAGTCGACTGGAGATCGTCCAGGCTGCGGATCTGATCCAGGGATTCCAGATTCAGAGCATCCAGCGCCTTATTCACGGCATCAGAGTCAGACAGTTTGTCGTTGATCATTTTTCTCAGATAGTTTTCAAGCTCATCCATGCCCTGCTGAGGAAGATCCTTGATCAGGTCGCCCAGTTTTTCTTTGAGAATGTCATCGATATCGCTGTCCACTCCCACGGACTGGATGCCCTTGCCTGTTATCTCAATCCTGGCTGTCACAAGCAGGTTCTTAATGTCGCTGATGGTTTCATCCAGAATCTTTGAGACAAGATCATCGCTGCCGCTTGTGACCACATCAATGTCGGAAAAATTCATATCAAGTGAGACAATTACGCCGTCTTTTTCCGAATTGGAACGGCCGGTGCCGTCGTAGGTCAACTGAGCGTGAACCGATTCGATACCCAGAGCTGATATACCGTCGTTCCAGGACACCGGATTCGCAGGTGAGTCGAATTCTACTCTGAACAGCTCGGACGCCTGGTCTTTCAGATCCAGAAATCCGCCGAGGGTCATGCTGTATTCCCCGTTTTCCAGACTGCTGTCCAGAATGACCGGATCCGGCCATTTT
>QKJO01000234.1 GCA_003249275.1 Spirochaetaceae bacterium | reverse complement strand
GTCATCGAAGCAGAGAAAATCAGCAAGGGATTCGGAGACCGGCTCCTGTATGAAAATCTCAGCTTTCAGCTGCCCCCCGGGGGGATCATAGGGATCATAGGTGCCAACGGTGCCGGTAAGACGACCCTGTTCAAGATGATCACGGGAGAAGACAAGCCCGACAGCGGTTCCATCCGCCTGGGAGAGACAGTACGCCTGGCCTATGTGGAGCAGACAAGAGAAAAGCTGGACCCCGAAAAATCGGTCTGGGAGCAGATTTCTGACGGCCTGGATATCATCAAACTGGGAAAAAGAGAGATGAACTCCAGGGCTTTTGTGTCCCAGTTCAACTTTCTCGGCGCGGATCAGCAGAAAAAGGTCGGCGTGCTCTCCGGAGGAGAACGGAACAGGATCAACCTGGCCATGATGCTGAAAGAGGAAGCCAATGTGCTCCTTCTGGACGAGCCCACCAACGACCTGGATGTCAACACGATCCGGGCTCTGGAAGACGGCCTCCTCAACTTTGCCGGATGTGCCGTGGTTATCAGCCATGACCGCTGGTTCCTGGACAGGATCGCCACCCATATTCTGGCTTTTGAGGGAGACAGCGCCGCCTTCTGGTTTGAGGGAAACTTCAGCGAATACGAAGAGAACAAGAAGAAGAGACTGGGTATCGATGCGGACCAGCCACACCGGATCAAGTACAGAAACCTGACAAGAGACTGATCTCCGCAAAGGCCTCCGGAAATTAAAAAACCTCCCCGACGGGAGGTTTTTCTTTTACATGGAAACCTGAAAGAAGGTTTCAGTTCTTCATACTTCCCGCCTGGCGGGAACGGTTCAGTTTTTCCATGGTTTTATAGTAGTCCGCATTCTTCTTCACTTCCCTGATGTCTTCTATGAAGAACTTGTTGTCTACGATTTTAAACTTCTTGTTGTCCATCAGTTTACGCAGGGCCACCGCTCCGGCTTCCTTTGTCAGACCCACAATATTGACAAGTTCCTTGGGCCCGTAGGGATAGGTGTAGGACCTCTTGGCCTCCGGATCGATGCGGTTTTTTTCAAGTTCCAGATGGAGGGTATCGTACATGCGGCCGGTAGGATCGGCGATCATTGTATTCTCAAGCTGTTTGTAGATGGACCAGATTCTCTCGGCAAGCAGGATGGTCAGACGGGAGATGATCTTGGGCTGCTCCACAACCATGCTCTTGAAGTTGCTCCGGTTGACGGCCATCAGAACGGCGGTTTCATGGGCGATGGCCGAGGCGGACCGGGGTTTGTTCTCAAGCAGGGCCATCTCTCCGAAGATATCACCAGGTTTGAGAAGAGCCAGCATAACCTCGTTGTTGTCAACGATTTTGGTGATCCTGATGCTTCCCTTCTGGATAATGTAGAGCTCGGGACCGAACTCCCCTTCGCTGAAGACCATGGTATCCCTGGGGTACTGCCTTATGAATTCATTGGAATTTTCCACATCCAGATAGGCTACGGTGGCATAGGGTTTGATTTTATCCATCTTCTGCCGGGCTTCCTTGACATGATCGCCCTGAGGACAGTGTTTGATGTACTGATAATAGGAGTAATAAGCCTGATTGTACTGATTCTGTTTGATATAATATTCGGCTACATTGAACAGATGGGGAGGTTCAATCTCGGCGGAACTTTTGAAGGTCATCCTGGTGAGGGCTTCATCCAGCATCCTCACCTTTTTTGAAAATCCGTTGATGATTTTCATGGCGACCGGAGTGTTCCGTTCGATCAGGAGGGAGTACTGATCCTTCCTGACTGAAATCAGGGTCACATCAGTCAAAGCCCGGGCTGTCTCGAGGTGGTTATGGGTCGCCATAGTAGACACGACACCGAAAAAATCACCGGGTTTAAACACTTCGCCACCCGATTCCTCTTCGATTTCGAACTCTTTACCGCAGTGTACATTACCGGTCCTGATGATGTAGAACTGATCGGCGTGCTTCCCTTCAACTGTGATGTAGGCTCCCTTCTTAAAACTGACAAGGCCTAACTGCAGTGGGTTATTCATCCCTACTCCCATATTCACTATATACTGAAACCGGCGGGATTTCACCCCCGCCGGAGGAATTCAGAATAAAGATTAGTTATATATCGGAAAATCCTCACATAAAGATTGAACCTTTTTGGCGATTTCGTCAATTTTATTTTTTTCTCCGCCGCTTTTCAGGATGGCGCAGACGTACTCGGCAATCTTTTCCATCTCCTTTTCCTTCATGCCTCTGGAGGTGACGGCGGGAGACCCGATCCGGACTCCCGAGGTGATGAAAGGACTCTTCTGATCAAAGGGAATGGCGTTTTTATTGACCGTGATCTGAGCCAGATCCAGCCACTGCTCCGCCTCTTTTCCGCTCACGCCCAGGGGAGTCAGGTCTACGAGCATCAGGTGGTTGTCCGTACCGCCGGAAACGATGCGCACACCGCCTGCTTCCAGGGACCTGGCCAGAGCAGCCGCATTTTTCACAACCTGCTGCTGATAGGTTTTAAACTCGGGCATAAGAGCTTCCTTGAAAGCAACTGCTTTTGCAGCAATGATATGCATAAGCGGACCGCCCTGACAGCCGGGGAAGGTGGCACCGTTGACCATCTCGGACCAGGTCTTGACTCTGCCCGATTTGGCGGCGACGGCACCCAGGTCGTTTTCTCCGTCTTTGCCCATCAGAATCATCCCTCCCCGGGGTCCTCTGAGGGTTTTATGAGTGGTAGTGGTTGTAAAGTGGGAGGCCTGCAGAGGAGAGGGATGGCATCCCGCGGCAACAAGACCGGCGATATGGGCCATATCGGTCATGAGATAGGCTCCGACTTCATCGGCAATGGCTCTGAATTTATCAAAATCCAGAGTTCTGGGATAGGCTGATGCACCGGCAACGATCATTTTAGGTTTGACTTCCCTGGCTGTTTTCAGCAGGGCATCGTAATCAATTGTTTCCGTTTCCCTGTCCACACCGTAGCTGACGATATTGTACAGCTGACCGGAAAAGTTTACAGGGGAACCGTGGGTCAGGTGACCGCCGTGGGCAAGATTCATTCCGAGGACCGTGTCTCCCGGTTTGCAGACGGTGAAGTAGACACCCATGTTGGCCTGACTTCCCGAGTGGGGCTGTACATTGACATATTCACAGCCGAACAGTTTTTTTGCTCTTTCAACGGCAAGATCTTCCGCCTCGTCGACAAATTCACATCCGCCGTAATATCTTTTGCCGGAATACCCTTCGGCATACTTGTTGGTCAGTACCGACCCGGCAGCTTCAAGCACCGCTTTGGAAACGATATTTTCCGAAGCGATCAGCTCCAGATTTCCCTTCTGCCTGTTCAACTCCCGACCCATAGCAGCAAAAAGCTCAGGATCAAAGCTCTGTAATTCCGTCATCTACCCCACTCCTCAATAAATATACTATCGGGATCAGCTCTCCCGTTGTTTGTGATCTTTTCAGGCAGGATCAGGGTATTACCTTCTCCCTGCCGGGATTAAGGTATTATAGCAAGATCTTCGTAGGTTATGGAACAGCTGTCGAGATTCCCGATCCATTCACCAAAATGATTCAGCCGGGCATAGGCGGCGGCACCGCTGAAGCGGCTGTTGCTCTTCAGTTCCGGAATCCTCTTCAAGCCTCTTGTGAAAGAGACATAACCGTTGTCCAGAACTCCCCAACCGCCGGGATTCTCCAGGGTCTCGTCATAGAGCCCGAAGAGCCCGTCGGCTGCCGAGGGATCGGCGGGAAACCAGCCGTAATCGGGAAGATAGAGCTCCACCCAGTGATGAGGGATTCCCGTCCCGGCACCGGGGGCAATCCAGATGCCTGAAACAACTCTGGCGGGAACTTCCGCAGACCTCAGAAGGCTTGTAAGAAGGGAGGCATACCCCAGGGAATCTCCTCTTCTTGTCTGGAGCCAGAGTTCCGGATTCTGTTCGGGAGACTCAAGGTCCGGCTCCATCCTCCAAAGGACATAATCAAACAGAAGTTTTCCGATTTCGTAGGGATTT
Source organism: Spirochaetaceae bacterium (assembly GCA_003249275.1). The sequence goes on along the minus strand of QKJO01000234.1, from coordinate 7,071 downwards.
GTCTCCCTTTTAACCACAGCAAGAGCCGTCCTTCTGAAATCTTCTGCAGGCAGTTCCTCCGAACTTTCAAGCCAGCTTTCCAGCATGGATCTGTTTTCATATCTGCCGCTGATATCTCCGGAGTTCAGTTCGGCGGCAAAGGAACTCACTTCGATTTTATAGGATGCGGTGAGGGTAATGCTGTCCCCGCTTTTCAGTTCATCCATGAGATATACGGGACCGGAAAATTCGAAATTCCTTTCCGCAGCCGCCAGGTGCTGACCGGGACGATCTTCCGGCAGAGGGATTGTCAGGGCAAGAGAGTTGCCGGGGAGAGCTCCGATATGGGATATCAGAATATTCTGCTGCAGGGTCACGGTTCTGGTCCTGCCCAGCCTTGTATTCCCTTTGGAGAGGACTTCAATCTTTACCGGATTACTGAATCCGGCGGAGGTCTGAATGTAGACCGAACCGCTTCTGGCGGCATCGGGAAGGAAAAAGGAGACTCCGTTGTCCTGCCAGGTGTAGATATGATCTTCCGGAACTACCAGGTAATTCTCCACATCGGGAACATCAATCAGCCCCCGGGATGTGGAATCGGTAAGATTGACGAGAATCCGGCCGTTCCGTTTCAGCATGCCCATTTTATCGCCTTTGAGGACGATCAGTTCGCCGGGATGAAAGCTTCTGTTGTTGATTCCCGACAGATAGGGTCTGCCCGGCAGGAAGGCTCCGGAAGCCAGACCGGGAACTCGCTCGGAGAGGATGTAGAGGGCGCCTTTGCTCCTTCCTCCTGTGGTTTCCACGGAGACGAGACCGGAGCTTTTAACAGGCGGGACCCGGACATGAACCGAATCGTCGGCCCAGGACTCGATAAAGGAAGCGGTCAGGGAGACGTTGTCCATAAAAACCCTGGATTTTCCCCGGGTGATTCCGAAATTTTTTCCCTTCAGGACCATCAGGTCACCGGGACTGACCCTGGACGGCTCTACAGACAGAATGACCGGCTGTGTTCTTGAAACAGACATGCTGACCGCAAACAATAGAAGAAGTCCCGCAAAGAGAACTCCCGGAACAAAATGGTAGAGGATCATATCTTTTTTCATGAACATTCCTCGGGCGACGAATCAGTTACCGCTGCTCTCACCCTCAGGTACAGTCCCGCCCGCGGGGCTCTCTTTCAGGACATAGGGGGAGATAGTCAGAATCATTTCAATATGAATCTGATCAGGGTTGTTTAGGTCCTCAAGCTTACCGAGAGGATAAAAATAAATCAATTCCTCATAATCGAGGGGAATGCTTTTCATGCTTGTAAAATAACGGAGATTTTCAGAAGAGTCTTCAGCGGAGCGTTCCTGGAGCCAGATCTCGGTCTGGGCAACCAGAATAAGCCCGCCCGTATTCTTACGGTAGGGCGTGAAATGAACAGACAGTTTGGCCTGATCATTCTGCAGATTGATCGTCACCGGCCTGCCGGGTATGGTCAGCCTTTCCAGCTCGGACTGCCACATCACCTTCTGAACATTGTGAAACAGTTTGGCCTGTATTTTCACCTTGAGTGCTTCCTTCAGAAGCTCATCAATGCTGTGATCGTCCTGACTCTGTGCAAATGTCCCTGTCGAAAGAAGAACCGTCAGAAAGAGACTGATGATCAATGTTTTTTTACTCAACGCGACGAGCCCCCGGTAAAGCTGGCGGATCTGAGCAGCTGAGGATCGCCGTGGAAGGCAAGACTCAGATCACCCGGAAGTGTCAGACTGGCTTCCTGACTGAACAGGCTGCTGTCGGGCTGATTGATGGCGGAGAGCATGGCCTCGATATCTTCTCCCCGGATCATCAGATCACCGGGAGGTACGGACCAGCCGTCAGAGACAGCCAGAGGCATATCTGTGAAGGAAGCGGAGGGACCCCGGCTTCCCGATATTCCGAAACCGATGAAAAAGGCAAGCACTGCGGCTGCCGCGGCGGCAACGGGAAACAGAGGGGTCCTGAGGGAGGAGAAATCAAAGATATTCCGGTTTGTATTCTCTTTATGACGGATCAGCTTCTGTATATCGCCGTAGCTGGTGGCTATCGCCGGTTCAGGTTCGGAACTGAGGAATACGGACTGAACCTGGAAACCTTCGATCACACGGCGGCACTCGGCACAACCGGCAATATGCTCTTCGATTTTCTCTTTCCAGGGACTGGTGACTTCACCATCATAATAGGCAGACAACAGCTTGTTGTCAGGGCACATAGACTTCCCCCTTGTCAAGGATTTCACTTAACTTCTGTCTGGCTCGGAAAACACGGATTTTTACATTTCCCTCAGAAATCTTCAAAATCTCTCCAATCTGCTTGTAATTGAGGTTGGCATACTCTTTCAGCGTCAGAACCACCCTCAACTTATACGGCAGTTTCAATAAGGCTTCCTGGACGAGTTTTTTCGACTCATCCTCCATGAGCCCCTGTTCACCCTGATTGACAATGTCTGGTTTGGGCTCATGAAAATGCTTCTGATAAGCGTTACGCTCACGGCTCTTTCTTTTTTCGTGATTAAAGGCGAGGTTCTTCACGACCCTGATCATCCAGTACTTGGACTGATCCCCGGACGGGATTCTGTCCATATTTTCATAATACCGGACAAACGCTTCCTGACAGAGATCCTCGCTGACCTCCATACTGCCTGTAATCCTGTAGGCAACCCTTACCAGCACAGGGTAAAACTCGTTGTAAGCAAGCTCAAATTCTTTAGACACCGAGCACTACCCTCTCAACATTAAAACATGAAAACAGGGATGCTGTTACACGAAATTTCAATTTTTTTTCCATACCGGTCCGTCGGGGGAATCGATGATCTGTATGCCCCGGGAGAGCAGCAGATCCCGGATTTCATCGGATCTGGCGAAGTTTTTGTTCTTCCTGGCCTCCTGGCGCTCCTGAATCAGGGCGTCGATTTCGGCATCCAGGGACTCTTCCTCCTCCGCTTCGGGGAGGGCATCCAGCTTGAGACCCAGGATACGGTCCATATCCATGATGAGGGTGAGTTTCTCGGAGGCGCTCAGGGTCTTGTTTTTCAAAAGACTCCAGATGTCAGCCAGCGCCCGTGGCGTGTTCAGATCGGCAGCCATATGCTCCCGGAACTCAGCCAGGACAGCGGCAGCCTCTCCCGTCAGTGCGTCAGCAGATCCGGCGGCGCCCTCCTTCCGGAGAGCATCGATCTTGCGCATCAGAGATTCCCGTGCCGACCGTGAGGCGTCCAGAGACTCCCAGGAGAAGACGAGCTGGGAACGGTAGTGGCCCCCCAGGAGGAAGTAGCGGTAGTCCAGGGGATCATACCCCTTGTCCACCAGATCCTGAAGAGTGATGAACCCGCCCTTGGACTTGGACATCTTGCCGCTCTTCATAAGGATAAACTCGTTATGAAGCCAGTAATTCACCCATTTGCAGCCGTTGGCAGCCTCGGACTGGGCGATCTCGTTTGTATGATGCACGGGGATGTGGTCCACACCGCCGCAGTGAATATCAAAATGGGGTCCCAGGTATTTGCAGCTCATGGCGGAACACTCGATATGCCAGCCGGGATAGCCGACGCCCCAGGGAGAGTCCCAGGTCATGGCCTGATCTTCAAACTTGCTTTTTGTAAACCAGAGGACAAAATCTGTATAGTTTTTCTTGTTGTCGTCCACAGCCACACGGGCGCCGTGCTGGAGATCCTGATTTTCAAGATTGGCCATCTTACCATACTCGGGAAATCTGGATGTATCGAAATAGACATTGCCTCCGGCCACATAGGTGAAGCCTTTGTCCTCCAGGGTCTTCACCATATCGATCATATCCTGAATGTGCTCCGTCGCCCTGCAGACCTGTCCCGGTCTGAGAATATTGAGGCGCTCCGAATCTCTGAAGAAGGCATCTGTAAAGTGACGGGCGATATCCCAGACCGTCATGCCCTGTTCCCGGGCGCTCTTGATCATCTTGTCTTCGCCGTCGTCTCCGTCGCCGGTCAGGTGACCCACATCGGTCACGTTCATGACATGGTTGACCTTGTAGCCGGCATACTCCAGGGTTCTGCGGAGAACGTCCTCATAGGTGTAGGCTCTCATGTTGCCGATATGGGCATAGTTGTAGACTGTCGGGCCGCAGCAGTACAGTCCGACCTCTCCCTTTACCAGGGGTTTGAAGTCTTCCAGCTGCCGTCCAAACGAATTCATCAGTTTCAATTCCACAAATATACCTCACCATGTTGCCACTTAAGGGCCGTCCAATTATCATTAAGTTGTGTACAAATTAATCAATTTAGAAAGAAAAATCAACATCAGAGGTTCGCTGAGAGAAAACGAGCCTCTGGTCAATCATACATGTTTCCGCATCGGGGGAACCGCCGATCTCTATGCCGAACCCCAGGACAGGGACGATCTTCTCGTCCTTCTCAGGGGCCTCAGAGAACTGGATATTCCCTGGTTTATTCTGGGGGGAGGAGCCAACATCCTTGTGTCCGACAGGGGTGTGCGGGGTATGGTGATCTCCATGGTCCGCTTCGATTCAGTCTCTCTGAATGAGAATATTCTCACCCTGGGTGCGGGCCTGCCCGTTTCCGACGGCGCCGCCTATGCCGCCGACAGGGGGTTCAAGGGTATGGAATTCATCTATGCCATGCCCGGCTCGGTGGGGGGAGCCCTCTGGATGAACGCCCGCTGCTACGAGGGGGAAATTTCCGGAATCTTCAAAAGCGCCCTGGTGATCAATGAAGATCTGGAACTGGAGCGGATCACAATGGATCTGAATCAGTGGGATTACAAGAAATCCCCCTTTCAGGAGAGAAACTGTATTATACTGTCCGCAGAATTCCGTCTCACCGGCGGGATATCCTCCCTGCTGTGGGACAGAATGATGGAAATCAGAAAAGACCGTACCGACAAGGGCCACTTCCGGGCTCCCTGCGGCGGTTCGACCTTTAAGAATAACAGGGCCTTCGGCGCTCCTTCGGGAAAGATCATCGATGAGGCCGGGCTCAGAGGCTTCCGGATCGGCGGGGCGGCCGTATCGGAGTGGCACGGGAATATCCTGATCAACGAGAACAATGCCACCGCCGATGAGATGCACCGCCTCATAGAACTTGTTCAGGACAGGGTGTTTGAAAAGACCGGATTCCGGCTGGAACCGGAGGTGATCATGGTGGGCGACTGGGGGGCATAACATGCAGAATCTGATCGAGAATCTCAAAGAATTCATGGACACCTTCAATGACGATCAGCTCAGGATGATCCTGAACGAACTCAGCGGGTATGAAATCGCCGATCTGTGGGACAACTTCTCCGACGAGGAGAGCCTGAGGATCTTCCTGCTCATCGATCAGGACAAGAGAGGCGACCTCATTTCGGAACTGCAGACCTACGAACAGGAACACCTGATCAGAGAGCTTTCGGAAGGGGTTACCAAGAGCCTCCTCAACGAGATGGAACCGGACGACCTTGTAGACCTTATCCAGTCGGTCAGTCCCCAGCTGCGCTCCGCCGTATGGGAACAGCTCAGCCCCGAAACGAGGCAGGAGACGACCTTTCTCCTCCGGTTTGACGAAGACGACGCCGCCGGACTCATGACCCCCCGCTACGCCGCCATTCTGGGAAACATAACCGTGGCCCAGGCCCTCCATTTCATCCGCTCCTCCATGGACGAGCTGGAAACGATCTACTACATCTATGTGGTGGACAAACTCAAGAGGCTCCGGGGCGTTGTGTCTCTGAAGGATATCCTGAGAGCCAGCGACAAGGACTATATCGAAGACATCATGATCCGCAAGGTCATCTACGTCAACGACAACACGGACCAGGAGGAGTCGGCCCGGGTTCTGGACAACCACGGCCTTCTGGCCCTCCCCGTAGTGGACCGGTTCAACCGGCTTCTGGGTATCATCACCTTCGACGACGTCATCGATGTTATCCGGGAAGAACAGACCGAGGATATCTACAAGATGGGAGCCATGGGCGGCGACACCCTGAGCTACCTGGAAACCACCATCCGGGGACTTGTCAAGAAGAGGATTCCCTGGCTGATCATCCTTCTCGCGGCAGGAACGATCACGACCAATGTCCTCCACGGATATCAGCACATCCTGCTCACTGCCACCTTCCTGACCCTCTTCATTCCCGTCATCACCCAGACGGGGGGGAATTCGGGAACCCAGTCGTCCACCCTTATGATCCGCGGTCTCGCCACAGGAGAGCTTCACTTCAGAGATCTGGGAAAGGTCATCCTGAAGGAGATTCTGGTGGGCCTGCTCATCGGAATATCCACGGGAGCCGTTATCCTTGTGAGGGCCTACTTCACTCCTCCCGGTATTGATTTTCTGCCCGCCGTGGCCATTGCGATCTCCCTCTGCTGTGTGGTCATATTCGCCACCGTACTGGGGTCTCTGGTTCCCATGGTCATTCACAAGCTGGGATTCGATCCCACCGTAGCGGCAGGACCCCTGATGTCCACGGTCATCGACGTGTGCGGACTGACGATCTTCTTCGAGGTGTCCACGTGGATACTCCATCTGTGAGGTCGGGGAGTTCTTCCCGAGAGGATGATTTTTACAGGAAGGCAACGACCCCGGTCGTCTTTTCCTCTGATTTCAGAAAAATTGACACCCGGGACCGCCTCTACTTTGCCGGATCCTGTTTTGCCCTGAACCTTCATGACTACTGGTCGGAACATTTTCTGCCCTGCGCCTCCGCCCCCTTCGGAAACATCTACAATCCCCGCTCTCTGAAGGATTGCTTCTCCCTGCTCTGCAGCGGTGGGGCGGTGGGGAAGGAGGAACTCTTTCTCCAGGGGGATCTGTGGCGGCACTCCCTGTTCAGCACCTCTACAACTGACACGGAGGCAGACCGTCTGCTTGATAAAATCAATACAGATCTTGCGGAACACCGACGGATTATCTCTGAATCGGACTGTCTGATCCTGACTCTGGGCACTGCCTTCATCTATGAGGAAAAAACAACGGGACGGACCGTCAACAACTGCCACAAACGCCCGTCCTCCGACTTCGGCCGCCGCTCTTTAAGGGTCGATGAAATAGCAGCAGACCTGAAAAGCCTTAGGGAAACCGTCAGAGGACTGATG
>QKJO01000033.1 GCA_003249275.1 Spirochaetaceae bacterium | reverse complement strand
TGACACAGCGTTTAGATCTGCGCGTCTTACAATTGCCGACTCCCTGAACCTCAAACAAGACGGCATCATGAACAGAATGAAGATTGCTCTTCCCCTGTTTGCCGTTGGTTTTTCTCTGAACTTCATCGACTTCTCCATCATCTGGAGATACTTTGCCTGGTCCAATCAGACTCTGGCTACCATCGTACTGTGGGCCACCGCTGTGTATCTGCTCCAGAACAAAAAGTTTCACTGGATTGCCACAATCCCCGCAACTTTTATGTCCGCTGTGGTTACAACCTACATCCTCCAGGCTCCCGAAGGCTTCAAACTGTCGCCCTCAATCTCCCAGCCTATCGGAATCATTGTTGCTGTAGCCCTGTTTGCCGCTTTCCTTGTGTATTCACAGAAAAACAAGTCGGTACCCGCTCCTGAAGCAGCCTGACACCCTTTTCATGTGATGTGTTCGACCGGAGGTCCCTGGGCCTCCGGTTTTTTTATTGCCATGATGCACATCCTGAATTTTTTAAGAATCACAGGAAAAAATTAATATATGACCCACTCTGATATTAGAAACAGCCCTCTGCCGTATTAAAAAAATCATAGTTTTTGGAATATTTTGTTCCTGTGCTGAACCCGGATTCTCCCCCTAAGATGTTAACAAGAATAATCAAAGGAGAATCTTGTATGAAAAAACTATTACCTGTTCTTGTCATTCTGGCTGCAATTTTTTCAAGTTGTCAGCAGGCTCAGTCCTCTTCGGAAGCCTCTGCCGCATCGGTTGAGACCACAATGGATCAACTCTACATTGAGGTATCCGCACTGGGAAATCTTGACTATTTTTACGACCACAAAATGGGAATGAAGATGGCCGGAGAAGAGCTCGGCGTCAGAACAGAGTACGTCGGCCCAGCCGAATATGACATGAATGCCATGGTTGCCGCGTTTGAGTCCGCCATTGCCAAAAAGCCCAACGGGATTGTGGTCGTCGGTTTTGAACCATCCCTCAATTCCATCGTCAATAAAGCTATTGCCGAGGGTATCCCCGTTGTTACCGTGGATGCGGATCTTCCCGGATCCGACAGACTCGCGTTTGTGGGAACAGGAAACTTCGGCGCCGGTAAACAGGGAGGCGACAAAATGGCCGAGATGATCGGCGAGAAAGGAAAGGTCGCCATCATGCTGAAGCCCGGACAGTCAAACCTGGAAGAGCGGGTAGCCGGTTACAAAGCGGCTTTTGCTTCCTATCCCGGAATCGAACTTGTTCAGCTTGTGGATACACAGAGCGACCCTGTGGTAGCCGCCCAGGCCGCTTCCGCCCTGCTTCAGAAATATCCCGACCTTGCAGGAATTGCCTGTGTTGAAGCCGCCGGCGGATCCGGTGCCGCTACAGCCATCAGAGAAGCCGGTAAAGCCGGAACTGTCAAGATCATAGCCATGGACAGAGGAAATGAAGTTCTTGAAGCGATTGAAGAGGGAGTTATCTCCGCGACTGTTGCACAGCAGACTGCCCTGATGCCCTACTACGCAACCCAGATTCTTTACAATCTCAACAACAGCAAGGTTGCCATCACCACCGACAACAAGGCCGCCGGAGTACTCGGCATCCCTGCCGCGGTAGATACGGGAACAGTCATTGTTGATGCAAACAACTACAAATACTTTATGAGATAAGTTGATCCTTAATTAAAAAAAAGACGGCAGTTCCGGGCCGGAAACACCGAACCGGAACTGCTTTTTCTGTGAATTGATCAGGAGTTTATATGTCTGAATGGATACTGGAAGCCATAGGAATAGAAAAAGTTTTTCCCGGTGTAAAGGCGCTGGACGGCGTGGATCTGCAGATCCGCGAAGGTGAAGTCCATGCCCTTGTCGGTGAGAACGGAGCGGGTAAGTCAACTCTGATGCTGACTTTGAGCGGCATTTATCAGCCCGACGGAGGAGTCATCTATCTGGAGGGAGAAAAAGTTCACTTCACCTCTCCTCATGATGCCAATCACAAGGGGATCAGCATTGTGTTCCAGGAATTGAGCCTTATTCAGGGCTTGAGTATCGCCGAAAACATTTTTGCAAACCGCCAGCCCGTCAACAAACTGAATATGATTGACTGGAATACACTCTATAAGGATACAAGCGAGCTTCTGGCTCTGTTTGATCTTCAGAACCTTGATCCTGCGACTCCCGTACGGGAGCTTTCCATGGCAAATCAGCAGGTGATCGAAATTATCAAAGCAATCTCATTCAATCCGAGAGTTCTCATCCTTGATGAACCCACGTCCTCTCTCACTGAGCATGAAGTGACTCAGTTATTCGAAAATATTAGAAAACTGAAGAAGAAAGGTCTTTCTTTCATCTATATATCTCACCACCTGAGTGAAATTTTTGAAATTGCAGACAGGGTTACCATTCTCAGGGACGGTCAGTATGTCTGCACTGCCGATGTCGCCGCTATCGATGAAGATTATCTTGTCAGCAATATGGTGGGCAGAACGATTTCCAATATGTACGGCCGGAGAGAATCCCATCAGGAGATTGGCAATGACCTTCTCGTGGTGGAACAGCTGAGGCGCAAAGGCTGTTTTGAAGAGATCTCGTTCAGTGTCAAAGCCGGAGAGATCGTCGGGATGGCCGGTCTGGTAGGAGCCGGACGGACAGAGATCGGAAGATGTATTTTCGGTGCCGAACCTGCAGATTCCGGACGGATCACACTGGACGGCCGGACATTGAATATCCGCAATCCCAAGGATGCCATCCAGCACGGGATAGGCTATCTCAGTGAAGACAGAAAAAGTCAGGGGCTGATTCTTGATTTTTCAATTACCCAGAATCTTGTAGGAAATCATCTGGAGGATTTCAGTACGCCCTCCGGTTTCCTCAGGGAGTCTCACATCCAGAGATTCGCCCAGGAGTGTAAAAAGGACTTCGGGATCGTGACGCCCACCTTGAATCAGAAAGTATCCAAACTGTCCGGGGGGAA
>QKJO01000120.1 GCA_003249275.1 Spirochaetaceae bacterium | reverse complement strand
GTACTTTTGATTCCCACAATACTGTTTTTCTTCACCTGGCGATATCTGCCGATGAAAGGAATTCTGGTTGCTTTCAAGCGCTACAAGGTAACCGAGGGTGTTATGGGGAGCGAGTTTGCCGGTTTCTTCTACCTGAAGGAGCTGCTGACCGGAGCCAGCAGCGGTGAGTTCTGGAGGGCCTTCAGAAACACATTTATGATCAACATCTATGGTCTGCTTTTCGCCTTTCCCGCTCCCATAATACTGGCACTCCTCTTCAGCGAGATCAGGAATGTTTTTTACAGGACTGCGGCTCAGACCCTCTCCTATCTGCCCAACTTCATCTCCGAGGTCATCATCACAACCTTGATAATCCTGCTGACCTCAAACAGCCATGGTACGGTAGGGCTCATCACCCAGTTCCTGCAGAGTCTTGGCCTGATCGGGGAAAAAACGAAGCTTCTTTTCGAACCAATGTTCTTCAGATCCGTCTATATCATCTCGGATATCTGGGTGAAGGCGGGATACGGTTCCATCGTCTTCTTTGCAGCCATCATGGGAATCCCGCCCAGCAACTATGAGGCGGCCCGGGTCGACGGAGCTTCCAAGTTGGATCAGATCCGTCATGTCACCCTTCCCGGGATCTCCAGCACTCTGACGATCATGCTCATTCTGAGGATCGGACAGATGCTCAAGATCGGTTTTGAGAAGGTCCTGCTTCTCTACAATCCCGAAACCTATGAAACCGCCGATGTGCTCTCCACATACGTTTACCGCATCGGCATGGGGGATGTGAATTCCGCCGCTGTCAGCCCTTCCCTGGCTACCGCCGCCGGACTCTTCGAGGCTCTCATCGCCATGGTTCTGGTCATCGGAGCCAACTATGTGAGCCGCAAGATCTCGGATACCTCCGTGTTCTGATCCTCCAGGCTCTGACACTAATCAATAACGAGAAGGAAAGAAAAGGTTTATGAATGAACGATCTTTGATCAAGCGGATGGATATGTCTGAAGCTTTGTTTACCGTATTTGCCTATGTTTTTATAGGTCTGTTCGCCATCATGGCCGTGTACCCCTTTGTGTACACTGTCTCGGCTTCCATCAGCGGACGAATCCCCTATGAACGGGGAGAAATAGTGCTCTGGCCCAAAGAGATCACCTTTGGTGCCTACCAGTACATTTTCAACGACAAGACTTTCTGGATCACCTATGCCAATACGATCTTCTACACCTTTATTGGAACGATCTACGGCATGTTTATCTGCATCACCGGCGCCTATGCCCTGGCAAAAAGACGTCTCCTTTTTCGGAAACAGCTCAACTTCCTCATGGTTTTCACCATGTGGTTCAACGCAGGTATGATTCCCACCTATATCAACTACGTGAATTTCGGAGTGAACAACCGCTGGGGAATCATCATCGCCTTCGGGGTTCAGGCTTTCAACGTCCTCCTCTTGAGAAACTATTTCGAGTCCCTTCCAGGAGAGATTGAGGAAGCGGCGATTATGGACGGGGCCTCGGAGTTCAAGATCCTGTCCATGGTATATGTGCCCATGTCGAAAGCTGCCATTGCCACGGTCACCCTCTTTGTGGGTCTGGGAAGGTGGAACGGGTACTTCTGGACCAGGATGCTGCTCCACGACGCCAATGATATGCCCCTTCAGGTCTATCTGAGGATCAAAACCGAATCACTGATCACTCTGACCGATGAGATCGGAGGACTGGCCCAGGATTTTTCAGTCGAGGCCGTTATCTACGGCATGCTGGTTCTCTCCCTCGTGGTGATTCTGGCAGCTTATCCCCATTTGCAGAAGTATTTCGTCAAAGGGGTCAATGTGGGAGGAGTGAAGGGATGATCCCCTTCGGAGTAGAATATGGAAAGTACAAATAAAGAGTTGATAATTCACAAAATCCAGAAGATTCTGTTTTTCGGATCAGTAATCCTTGTTTTCCTGTTTTCTCTCGGATTCTTTACCAATCTGGTACAGATCCGGGGGGCCGACAGGTCTCTGTACGATCTCTATCAGGGCTATGTGAGGATGGTGTTTAACCTCTCATTGGGAGCTCTGATTCTCGTTCTCTTCCTGAGAATGAGCCGTTTCAGCCTGTCGGAAAAGTTTAGTGTTTCCCAGTTCCTGACATCCTGCATTCTAGCCCTTGGGATGATCGTTCTATCCGTCTACAGCCTTTCCAGGCTGCCCGGTTTTCTCGTCCTCTACAGCACTGTCGACCTGGAGGATGTCCGGATGTTCTATTCCTCCTATGAGTACAATGATTCAGTCTTCTATTACGGCTATGCCGTCTTCGGCTTCACGATCCTGTCGGGAACAGCCTTTCTGGCCTCTGTTCTGCACCGCACCTTCGGTAAGGGAGGAACTTCAAAATGAATACTAAAATCGATCTGATGCGTTTTCAGCTGAATAATCTGTCCTACAAACTGGGCCTTTCGGGCTTTGTTCTCTATGTCGTCTACATCACCTCCACTCTGGACCTGATTCCCAAGAATTTCGGCCTTGGACTGGAGATCATGATCAATCTCGCCTTCTTCATGGTCCTGTTTCTGGGATTGGAGAAAGTCCGGAACTACAGCAGGGTCTGGAGTCTCAGGATCATCGCACTGGGTATCCTGTCGGTGCTCAGAGTTCTCTGGCATCCCGTCGTTCTGTTTCATCTGGGTGTCGGGGAAATGGCTCTCAGAAGCGGCCTCTCCCTCCTGCTGGCGGGAGTGCTGATCATGGCAAGCGGAATCATCGGATACAGAAAGAGCCGCATTTTAAACCGTTACCTGGAAGAGACGGGGCGGACCGCGGAAATCAGGAAATAACAAAAAAAGGTGGTATGAAACATGACTGATATGAAATTGGAAAACATCAATAAGGTATATCCCAACGGAGTCAAAGCCGTCTCCGATTTTAATCTGGACATTGAGAAGGGAGAGTTCATCGCCTTTGTCGGTCCCTCGGGCTGCGGGAAATCGACAA
>QKJO01000096.1 GCA_003249275.1 Spirochaetaceae bacterium | reverse complement strand
TAACCCCTCCCAAGGTTCCATTTGCCCCTTTAGTCTTTAATGGTATCGATAATTTTCACAAACTCTTCTACATTTTCAAAATGTCTGTACACGGATGCAAATCGGACATAGGCAACCTTGTCCAGCTTGAACAGCTGGGTCATAACCATTTCTCCCAGATCAATGGAGCTGATTTCGTGACTGGATTTCCCCTTCAAATTCGCTTCATCTTCAATGTCGTGCAGGATGCTGTCCACCATCATCTGAGAAATGGGCCGCTTCTCCACGGCTCTCTGTATTCCCCGCTCCATTTTTTTGACATCAAAAGGCTGACGCGTATGATCCTTTTTGACAACCATAAGCGGAATTTCTTCCACTTTCTCATAGGATGTGAATCTGTACCCGCAGGAGGAACATTCCCGACGCCGTCTGATAGAGGTTCCGCTGATATTCTGCCGAGACTCTATCACTTTATCATCAAGATTTTCACAAAGGGGACATTTCATCCGGATTCTCCAGCACACTATATATGGTGCGCCACATGGTGTGTTTTATTTTTTCAAAATTGAATTTACCACACTAAATGTGGATTATCAAGTTAGAAAACAACAATTTACTAAAAAGCATCTTAAATAATAAAGTTGATGGCTGGAGGCAAAATAGATATAATATTCCGATGATTTTAAGGAGAGATCCATGCCTTTCAATTTAAAAGCGAATACAATCTATGAATTTCATAAAGAAGCTGTAAAAAAATACGAGAACCGTCCTTTTCTCTACTTTGTCGGTGATGATCCGATTACTTACGGAGAGTACGGATCAAGGGTGGATGATCTGACCGGTCTCCTCTGTTCCCTGGAACTGAAGAAGGCCGACAGGATCGTTATCCTGGGACAGGCTTCTCCCAACTGGGCCATTGCCTTTATGGCTGTCATGTCGGCAGGGTATGTCGCTGTTCCGGTCATGGAGGATTTTCCCGATGCCGACATCGACCATATCATCGATGATTCGGATTCCGCGGCAGCCATTCTGTCACCTTCCTACCTGGGAACCGGGAGACTGAAGAGCCTTGGAAAAAGAACGCTCATCTCACTGGATGATTTTACGATTCTGGAAAAACAGGGGAGAGATCAAACCCTCAACAGTCTTCCCTTCGTCGATTCAGAAGAGAGTCTCAATGCGGAGGCTGACTCAAAAGGTTTTTACCCTGTTGAGCCGTCGGATGTCGCCGAACTGCTGTACACCTCAGGCACAACTGGCCATTCAAAAGCCGTTCTTCTGACTCATAACAATCTGGTTACAAACCTCTATGAGGGAACCGATCTCATTGATGAATGCTTTGATGATCAGTCGATTCTGCTGTCCCTGCTGCCGATGGCCCACTCCTTCGGTTCCACATCTGCATTTCTCTCCACCATGTACAAGGGACCGAGAATCTGTTTCCTCAGGAGAAAGCCCACGCCTGAATACCTTCAGACGGTTTTCAAAGAGGTGAAACCGACGATTCTCGGAGGGGTTCCTCTTATCTTTGAAAAGATCTATCAGAAAAAGATTCTTCCCTTGATCGAGTCAAGAAGGTTCCTTAAAAGATCCGTCGCCCGTTCCGTACTGTTTCGAAAACTGTTTTACAGAATCGTGGGCAGGTCGGTTATGAAATACTTCGGCGGTCATATACGGTGCATCATCATTGGCGGAGCCAACTTCAGCGAGCAGGTCGAAACCTTTATGCGGGAAGCCGGGATTCCTTATCTCCTCGGATACGGGTTGAGCGAAACATCTCCGCTTTTGACTTTTTCCTCCCTGAAGGAATCAAGATTCGGTTCTGTCGGTCATGCCATCAGAAATACGGATATCCGGATCAGCGGCAATGACGGCTCCGGTGTGGGTGATATAGAAGTCCGGGGCCCCCAGATTATGAAGGGATACTATAAACGGGATGACGAAACAGATTCTGTCTTTACCGGGGACGGGTGGTTTAAAACCGGTGACAGGGGAGAGCTGGATAAGGATGGTTTCCTCTATATCAAGGGAAGAAGTAAAAACGTTATCATCGGCAGTTCGGGTGAAAACATCTATCCTGAGGTCATTGAGATTCTGCTTTCATCTTATCCCCTCATAGAAGAATCCATCGTCTACATGGAAGAGAAACAGCTTACGGCTTTGATTTATCCGGATCAGGAACTGTTTTCCCGGGATTATCATAGGGATTTTGAACACAAGGGATTTTCCGATCAGCTGGAATTGATCAAGCAGGATCTCAACAGGAAGCTGCCGCCGTCATCCAGGATTTCCCGGTTCAAATTCCAGAAAGAGGCGTTTGAAAAAACCCCCACAAAGAAAATCAAACGGGGTCTCTATATCCCTGATTACTGATGGTTCTCCATCCCTGCCATGATTGCATCGAAGGTCAGCGTTTTTGTGATCACCGTCCTGCTGATATTCCGGACGAGACTGTTTTGAAGGGACACTTTATAATCCGAACTGTTGTTGACGACCTTAATCGACAGGGAGGGTTTTGAGTTTCTGGAAAAAATAATCGGTATGTTAAGGGGCATGGGGGGATTGATCCCGATAAAGATCTGAGCCGATTTGAGATCAGGCTGTATTTCGTAGGGGAAAGGGCAGTCATACAGAACAATATTTTCCTGAGAATAGATCTGTATGCTGATCTCATCCGGATCACTCTCGGTGGCAATCGTCAGATTGAAAAGTCTTCTGTCCAGAAATTCATCCGTTGACCAGTTTAACCGGAGAGGATCTCCCTCGATGATTCCCTGAATTCTCATCTCACGGCCGATTTCTCTCAGTGGAATTACCGTATTCTTGAGCGTGAGGCTGCCGTCTCCGATTTCTCCGTCGCTTTTCAGGCTGACTTCTCTGATCTGGGAATCAAGGTCCATGCGGTCTTCAAGAGTAAGAATCTGTTTGAAGCGGGAACTGAAGGGTTCCAGCTGGAATGAGAAAAATATCATGATCAGCATT
>QKJO01000233.1 GCA_003249275.1 Spirochaetaceae bacterium | reverse complement strand
ACCCTTGTTGATATTTACAGGGACCATACCGGGCACAGGATCGATCTGCGGATGCTCACCTCCGGAGGAGGTCTGTTCTATCTCCCCTCCGCAAGCGATATACCCCTGTCGGATATTCGCGATCGGGAGTATTTTATCGCTCAGAAGGATAGGACCGCGGGAGCCGTTTATTTTGCGGCTCCCGTTAAAAGCCGTGTCACGGGAAAGTGGGGAATACCGGTCACCTACAAGCTGCGTCCGAACCCCCATCAGATTCTTGTGCTCTTTGCAGCCATCGAATTTGAAGTGTTTGATGAACTTTTTAAAGATATGCTGAAGCAGGATCAGGTTTTCACAATTGTCAGGGACGACGGTCTGGTTCTGGCCAGAACACCATTTGACGAATACATTGTCGGCAAGCCCCTGGATTTCAGAAGCACCGATGCCGGATACAGAATCGTCGACGTATACAACCCGGAGAAAAACAGCCGTATCCTCTTCTTCCATCCCCTTGATAATATCCCCGCCGGAGTTATTGTCGGTAAAAGCTTTGCCATAGCAAGATCGGCTTTCCTTAAAGATCTGATTCAGAGGATCGTTCTGGGGATTCTGGCTGTCATCAGCTATTTTATTCTGATCGTCCGCTCATCAAAATTGATAGAAAAGAACAACAAGATAAAGGATCAGCTCGAAAAGGCGGCCCGTTTTGACAGTCTGACGGGAATGCGCAACCGCTCCTTCTTTCTGGAACGGGCCCTGGATGAGATGGACCGAGCACGGCGCTACAACGGCAGGATGGTCATGCTCATGCTGGATATAGACAAGTTCAAGCTTGTCAATGACACCTGGGGGCATCTGGAGGGAGACCGAATACTGTGCCGGATGTCAAAGATTCTTGAAAAGCAGATTCGCAACACCGATATTTCCGGGAGGATCGGCGGTGAGGAGTTTGCGGTTCTGCTGCCGGACACGGGAATCGCCAGCGGACTGGAAGTCGCCGAACGGATACGTCAGCAAGCCGGGTCTGTCACCCTGGAATCCTGGACCGGGGGGTTCAGTATCGGTGCGGTCGAGTGGAAAGGCGGTTCCGAATCTATGGAACAACTGCTGAAGCGGGCTGATGACTGCCTGTACAAGGCTAAAGAAAAGGGACGGAACAGGGTTGAATCCTGATCAGGGAGGCTGTATGGATTTTAGTGCTCTGGCGGCAGGCTGGGATTCTGAAGTCAGGATTAAAAGGGCTGAGATCATCGCCCGTAAGATCATTGAGACTCTCCACGGAATGAAGGGTTTGTCGGCCCTGGAATTCGGCTGCGGAACGGGCCTGATCAGTTTCAATCTTCATGACGAGTTTGAGAGGATCGATCTCATCGATTCGTCGGAAGGCATGATCAGCCGCCTCAAGGAAAAGATTGCAGAATCGGGGATCAGAAACATGAATCCCCTCTGCCTCGATCTGACCAGAAACGCGGGACCGGAGAAGAAGTACGACGTCATTTTTACATCCATGGTTCTGCACCATATAAGCGATCTGCCCGGTATACTGGAAAAGTTCAGCAATCTTCTGAAACACAAGGGTGTGCTGTGCATCGTAGACTTAGACCCGGTGAGCGAGCTGTTCCATAAGGGAGAACCGGATTTTTCCGGCCATCACGGATTTGAGACATCCGAACTGACGGACCTTCTTGCAGAGAGAGATTTTACGCAAATAAAAGCAGAGACCTTCTATCGGTCTGAAAAAAAGAGCGATGCCGGAGCAATTCCCTATTCTCTATTCATTCTCACGGCCCGAAAGGGATCAATTTGATCTGATTACCGGTTATAAATTATTATACAGACGTTGTTCACCCGGAAATTGCAGGAGTACTTAATGAAATATCACATACTGTCACTAGGCAAAGACCTCGGTTTTATAAAATCTGTTATCCATCCGGTCGTACTGGAAACAGAGTCCGGTCTGATTCTCTTTGATGCCGGGTATCCGGGGCAGCTTGATGATTTCAAATCGGCACTGGCGGCCATCGGATTTTCAATTTCCGATCTGTATATGATTGTGATTTCCCATCATGACCACGATCATATGGGCTCTCTGAAGGCGATTCTGGATGAAAATCCTTCGATTGTTGTTGTGTCCGGTACCGCAGAAGAAGCTTACGTTTCGGGCGAGGCAAAATCTCTGAGGCTGGAGCAGGCGGAAGAGTACAATCAGACTTTGACAGGGGATGCCAGGACTTTCGGCGATCAGTTTGCCGCCTATCTGGCCACCATTGAACCCGTCAAAGTCCGCCGGTCAGTGGGGGATAATGAAGCCCTGTGCCCCGGTGTCCGGGTGATCCATACCTCAGGTCATACTCCGGGACATATCTCCCTCTATCTGGAAGAGGAGGAGATTCTTCTGGCCGGTGATGCCCTGGCCATTGAAGATGGAAAGCTGATCATTCCCAATATTCAGTTCACCCTGAATCTGGAGGAAGCAGGAAAAAGTGTTGAGAAGATCCGAAATATGAAAATAAGTAAAATTATATGTTATCATGGCAACTCCTATGACGGGGATGCCGGATTCGGATTGGATCAACTGCTGGAGGATTTTGCCTGACCGGTCAGTCTGAAGTTCCCCGATATGGTATATACTTTAGTCAGAGGAACGGAAATCGTCTGTTGAATGGGGGAATATGGTATTACTGAAAAACCTTTTCCGGGGTCCCAGAGCAAAAATCATCATAACCGCCTTCATCCTGGGCGGTGTCTTTGCCTTCTTTTCCGTATTTCTTGCCTATCAGCATATGGGCAAGATGCAGGATCAGCGGCTCGACTATCTCAAACAGGCCGTACAGATCGCCAGAAATACAATCGAGCCGGTTCTCGTCGACTACAGGAATAAAGACCTCACAAAGGAAGAGGCTCTGAACCGGGTTCGCGATCTTGTCCGGCGGATGACCTACTACGACCATGACAGCAGCAATTACATCTTTATGAGTTCCT
>QKJO01000169.1 GCA_003249275.1 Spirochaetaceae bacterium | reverse complement strand
GCCGGGAAATCCTCTTTATTAATTATTAAAATCAAACAATTTTCTGTGCCAGATCCACGACTCTCGTGGAATAACCCATTTCATTGTCATACCATGAGATGACTTTGAAAAATCCCTCTCCCGACTTCATGGTACTTGAAGCATCGAATACTGAGGAGTGGGGATTGCCTTTCACATCCATGGAGACGACAGGATCACCGGTGTACTCCAGAATCCCCTTCAACTCGCCCTGGGCCGCTTCTTTCATTGCATTGTTCAATTCCTGAACACTGCAGTCTCTTTTGAGCTGAACTGTGAGATCCACAACCGAACCGACGGGGGTCGGCACTCTCATGGAGCATCCGTCCAGCCGGCCGCTCAGGGAGGGAATGACTTTACCCAGCGCCGATGCGGCACCGGTGGATGTGGGAATGATATTCAAACCGGCGGACCGTGCTCTCCTCAAGTCGCTGTGAGGAGCATCAAGAATGACCTGATCGTTCGTATAAGCATGGATAGTGGTCATAAGGCCTTTCTCAATCCCGAAAACGTCATTGAGAACTTTCGCCACAGGAGCAAGACAGTTGGTCGTACAGGAAGCATTGGAATAGGCATTGATCCCGGGCACGATGGCTTCTTCATTGACTCCGAGAACGACGGTCTGAATCTCATCTTTCGCCGGAACGGTCAGGATGACTTTACCGGCACCCGCCGTGATATGATCAAGATATCCGCCCGAAGGAGCATAGGCTGATCTGAAAATACCGGTTGACTCAACCACGACATCAACATCCAGCTCTCCCCAGGGAAGATCGGATGGTTTCCTTATTGAAAAAACAGGGATGACATGACCGTCCACAACAATTTTATCACCTTCTGCCGTCACGGACCTGTTGTAGACACCGTATGTTGAATCATATTTCAATAGATAGGCCAGAGTCTTTGCATCTGTGATATCGTTGATTCCTACGACATCGACGCCCTCCCGCTCCATGGCAATCTTGAAGACATTTCTTCCGATCCTACCAAAACCATTGATTGCGATTCTCAAGGGTATCCTCCTGATATCTTTAAAAATTTACTGAATTTACTATAGCTAAATCATATGGTCAGGTCAATAACTAGTACAGGCGGAGGAGCTGGGACTTGAGTTCTTCATTGACAGACGGGGCAACAGTTTCCGGGAGATCCAGGTCTTCAGAAAGGGTAAAAATCTCATCTCCCTGATTGACCAGATCAAAGGGAGAATTCCTCTTCAGAAGACCCAGTGATTCATTCTCCTGCGTATCTTCCAGTGTAATCGAACCCAGTACATCGGAGGGAGAAAATTCAATAAACGGCGACTGATCGGTCCAGCGGACTGTACCGCGTCTCAGAAGTACAAACTCTCTGCCCTGTTCCACTCCGTCGCCGGAGCCCAGGTTCACCAGAACCCGGTTCTCAGAGAGCCCCAGGATTGAACCCTTGAGAGGCAGAGATTTCAGGATATTATCGGATGTTTTGACAAGTGCATCGCTGACCCGTCTGTTTCCCGACCGGAGAATGTAAAACTCATTCAGAACCGCTCCGGTTCTGGATAGATGGATGGAACATCTGATGCTGATCGTTCTTTCGGTTTCCGTTACCGCCAGTACAATATAGAAGTCGGAATTGCCGGCGTGGCTCATTCTGTAGGCTTCCGACAGATCACGGATCGTACTCATGGAAGAGACTTCATAATGCGGATTCTGCATCAGCTTGTTTCTGACAGCCCCCAGAAGGGCATCCTCCATACCCGTATGGATGAGAGTGCTTTCCCGGCGGTTGAAGTAGAGAGAAAGAGGAACGGGAGAGAAATTCTCCGTCAGCGGTCCGTCCCAGTTGCTGCGTAAGGAGAGATCTTCCGAGCTCTCCAGCAGCTCCAGAACTCTTAGAAAAGTAACATTGGAGTAACCCTCTTTCTTCAGAGCCAGCATCTCTTCCCGGTATCTGTTGGGGAATCCGAGGGATTTCTGTATGGACGCATACTTCCACCAGCCGTCAAGATCCAGGGGGGATAGAATTCTTCCCGTCCTGTACTCAATATAGGCTCTGTCGTACTGATAACTTTTCTCGAAGGATGCGGCCTGATCAAAATGATATTTCCCCGCTTTGACCCTCTCCGCATGCCCGATGGGAAATTCCTTCAGCAGAAGATCTTCCATGGCTATGCGGGACAGTTCATCCCCGGGACTGATGAGATTGACGGTCCTGAAGCTCAGAAGCGCCTCATCATACCTTCCCAGGCCCATATAACTCCTTCCGAGGAGGTACCAGATAAGAGGATCTTCCTGCCGGACGGAAACGGCTTTTCTAAAGTAGGCAACCGCATCTTCGTTCCTGTTCAGTCTGTTATAAATTGTTCCAAGCAGGATGGGAATGGATGAGTTTTCAGGATCAAGAGCCTGCCACTTCAGGGCAAGAGACTCGGCCTTTTTCCAGTCTTCATTCCGGCTGTAGTAGTGAATCGCAAAATCAAGGACCGAACTGTCCTGAGGGAATATTTCAAGAGCCCGGTTCAGGTAGTGATCCGACTTCTGTCTCTCTCCGCTGCGTTCATGAAGCAGAGACAGAGACAGGAGAGCTCTGCGGCTGTCGGGATTCACAGTCAGACTCCGCTCAAAAAGATCGGTTCCCTCGGAATAATTTCCCTGAAAAACGGCAATCTCTGCCTTTCCGTAGGCGGCATCCGCATTGTTCGGCTCGATTGCAAGGGCAGCCTGAAACTGTCTGCCCGCTTCATCCATATTATTCAGCCCCAGATAGATCCGTCCCAGGAGTGTCAGAATATCGACCCTGCGGTCGGCTCCTTTCAGGGCCAGACGGGCATTGTCGAGGGCTTCCCCATACTCCTGGAGGAGAAAATAAGCTTCCGCCATTCCCTTTCTGGCATCCACATAGGAGGGATTGATGGAGAGGGCCTGTTTGAATTTATCGAGGGATGTGTAGTAGTCCCCCATCCTGAGAGAAGACTGCCC
>QKJO01000048.1 GCA_003249275.1 Spirochaetaceae bacterium | reverse complement strand
GCCAGAAAGGATTCCAACCTGATCGGACAGTTCGGTGTCGGTTTCTACTCGATCTTCATGGTGGCCGATCATGTGGATGTCATCACACGCAAGGTCGGTGAGGAAAGCGCCTGGAAATGGAGCAGCGACGGACGGGAGGGGTACTCCCTCGATCCCGCCGAAAGAGAGGAGGGACACGGAACTTCGGTGATCCTTCATCTGAACGATACGGGAAAAGAGTACGCCAACCGTTACGATCTGGAACAGATCATTAAAAAATACTCCAACCACATCGCCTTCCCGATTTTTCTCCACTATGAAACCAGCAGGTACGAGGGGGAAGGGGACGACCGGAAGGAAATCAAGGAAGACAAGGTCGAGCAGATCAACTCGGCATCGGCCCTCTGGAAGCGCTCTGCCAAGGAGATCAAGGAAGAGGAGTACAACGAATTCTACAAATCCATCTCCAACGATATGGACGATCCCTTTCATACGATCCATACAAGAGCCGAGGGAACGCTGGAGTACAACACCCTCTTTTTCATCCCCAAAAAGGCACCCTTCGACATGTATCAGGCCGACTACAGACCGGGAGTCAAACTCTATGTCCGCAGGGTCTTCATCACCGATGACGACAAGGAACTTCTGCCCACCTATCTGAGATTCGTCAGGGGTGTCATCGATTCGGAGGACCTGCCCCTCAATGTAAGCCGGGAGATCCTGCAGAAAAATAAAATTCTGGCCAGCATCAAAAATGCATCGGTCAAAAAAGTTCTGGCTGAACTTAAAAAGCTCGCCGACAACGAAGAGAAATACAATGAGTTCATCGGACAGTACAACAGACCTCTGAAAGAGGGTGTTTATTCCGATTATGCCAATAAAGACGAACTGATGGAGCTGGTCCGTTTCAAGTCCACTTCCGTAGAGGGCTGGACAAGCCTGGCCTCCTATCTGGATCGGATGACCGACGATCAGAAGGCCATCTATTACATTACCGGCGACAACGAAACCACCTTGAGAAATTCGCCCCTTCTGGAAGCCTACAGAAAGAAGGGCATAGAAGTTCTGATCATGGATGACGAGATTGATGAAATTGTCGCCCCCATGATGGGAAGCTACAAAGAGAAAGAGATGAAGGCTGTCAACAAGAGCGGCAGTGCTGATGATCTCAAGACCGAAGAGGACAAGAAAAAGGAAAAATCCGTCAAACCTCTTCTTAAAAAGATCAAGGATGTTCTGGGTGATGAGGTGAAGGATGTGGTTGCCTCCAGCAGGCTCCATGAGTCTCCCAGCTGTATCGTTGCCGATGAAAATGATCCTACCGCCCAGATGCAGCAGATGCTCAAGGCCATGGGTCAGACCGATATGCCCGAGATCAAACCGATTCTGGAGATCAATCCCGACCATGCCATCGTGAAACAGCTTCAGGACTCATCGGACAAGGAACTGCTGGAAGATGTGAGCTTCCTCCTTCTGGGCCAGGCGATTCTGGCCGAGGGAGCACCCCTCAAGGATCCTCATTCCTTTGCCCAGAGACTGAACAGGGTCATGGCAAAAGCCCTGTAAGCTATGCTTTTTGATTGAATCAGGCCGCCCTCCCCCCGGGAGGAGCGGCTTTTTTTTTGACTATTCCGATTCGGTGAGAAATAATAGAACTATAGAATGTATCCGGGGAGAGCAAATGAAGATTCTGGTCGGACACACCAGTATGGATCTCGACTG
The DNA here is from genome assembly GCA_003249275.1 of Spirochaetaceae bacterium. The sequence continues at coordinate 9,484 of QKJO01000048.1, read as the reverse complement.
CATGGGATCTCTTGTTCTGGGGCGCTATCTTTTTCCCGACCATGTGTGTGTGAAGAGCAGACTCATCCATCCCGTGGCTAAATCACTGTACAACCTCTATAAAACCCATCTAGGATTTCTTTCATCCAGGGAACTGGCGGATAATCAGGTGGAGGAGATGGTTGTCTTTGATACCAGATCAAAGGGCAGGCTGAATGAATACCTGGATTTTATGCCCGGATTCTGCGGCAGGATAACCGTTTATGATCATCATACCAACGACAGCTGCGATCTGGAGCATGCCGAGCTGATCTCACAGCCCTACGGTTCCAACACCACCCTGATCGCCGAGATTCTGATGGAGAAGGGCATCTCACTCAATCCTGTGGATGCAACCATTGCACTGACTGGGATTTTTGCCGATACGGGTAATTTTACCCATGAGAATGTGCGGGTGGAGGACTTCAGGGCCTCCTCCTGGCTGATGGATCAGGGGGCTAATATGAAGCTGGTCAGCCAGTTTCTCAAACCCCTGAAGGAGGACTATCAGATCTCCCTCTTCCATCAGGTCCTCAACCGTCTTGTGTACAAAAAAATTCACGGACACTCCATCATCCTCAGTTATTATGAGATGAGAGATCAGGTCAGCGGTCTGGCGCCTATCGTTGAAAAAGTTTTTGAAGTGGAGAATGCGGATGCACTTTTTGTTCTCTTCGGCCTGGAAAAGGCAAAAAAAACTCTGATCATCGGCAGAAGCCAGAAAGAGACGATTGATGTCAGCAGTATTCTGGCGCCCTGGGGCGGAGGAGGTCATACCCGCGCGGCATCGGCACAGCTCAAGGGTAAATTCGGCAAAGAAGTTTATGAATCCTTTCTGAATGCCCTGACCCACTCATTGAGTCCGGCGGTATCCGCTCTGGATCTGATGACCGACAGGGTCGATTCCATTCAGGAATGCTGGACAGTTCTGGAAGCCTCCCTTTTTCTGGAGAAGATAGGACATACGGGCGCTCCTGTGCTGGGTGAGGGAGATAAACTTGTGGGATTCATGACCCTCCGGGATATCAGCAAGGCCCGTAAAGCGGAGCAGATGCAGTCCCCGGTGAAGAGTTATATGACCCGGAATGTACACAGCTGCGAACCGGGAGCCAGCATCAAAGACCTGGAGTCCTTCTTTCTCCAGTGGAACGTCGGCCATGTCCCCGTCACCGAGAACAGCAGGCTGCTGGGCATTGTGACCCGGGCGGACTACCTCAATTATCTTGAGTCAAGATAGATCCAGCTCTCTGAAGATCCGGCAGGCTTCTTTTATATCTGATGGAGTGACTGAAAGGCTCGTGACCAGTCTGATTTCCTCCTCACCCGTCGCGATGACGAGGACTTCCTTTTCTGCCAGCTGACGTGCAATGTCTCCGGCATTCCGTCCCGGTGTTCTGATGAACAGGATGTTGGTCTCTACCCGTTTTTTGTCGACCCGGGCCCAGGTGCATTCTTCCAGAGCCTCCGCCAGGATTCGGGCATGGCCGTGGTCTTCCGCCAGCCGGGGGATATTGTTTTTCAGAGCATAGAGACCGGCCGCTGCAATCACTCCCGCCTGACGCATCCCTCCGCCCAGGATTTTTCTCCATCTCCGGGCCTGCGCAATAAGATCGGCCGAACCGACGAGCATGGATCCCACCGGGGCACCCAGTCCCTTGGAGAGACAGAGGTTGGCGGAGCTGCAGTAACTGAAGATTTCCGACAAACTCATCCCCGTCGCTACGCTGGCGTTGAAACAGCGGGCCCCGTCCATATGGACAGGGAGGTCCTGTGAAACTGCAAAATTGTGCAGCTCCGCCAGATCCTCTTTTGTCCAGCAGGTCCCGCCTTCAAAATTATGGGTGTTTTCTATGGCGATCAGGCTCGTATGGGCAATATCATAGTCGTTGGCCTTGATCCGTGATTTGACATCCTTAACCTTCAGAATTCCCCGCTCTCCAGGTGAGGCGATCGGAACGGTTCCGGCCACGGCGGCGATCCCGCCCACTTCGTGCTGCAGGATGTGGGCTTTTTCATGCAGGATCACCTCTTTGCCTCTGCCGCCCAGAATGATCAGGGGAAGGAGGTTGCCCATGGTTCCTGAACTGACAAAGAGGGAGGATTCGGCGCCGCAGAGTTCGGCCGTATAGTCTTCCAGTGCGTTGACCGTGGGATCCTCGCCGTAGACATCGTCTCCCAGCTCGGCATCGTACATGGCCTTGCGCATCCCGGCATCCGGTTTTGTAAAGGTATCGCTTCTCAGTTCAATCATTTCTTACTCCTGGCGCCTTTCCCGGCAGTTTTCAGATCCTCTGATCTTTGAGATTTTGAAGCTGTTGAAAAAACCCGGGGTAGGTTATATCCACGGCCTCGGCAGTATCGATGCTCGTCTCTCCCAGAGCTCCCAGGGAGGCGAGGGCCAGAGACATAACGACCCTGTGGTCCCCGTGACCTCTGAGGGAGCATCCGGTCAGGGGTGAACCCTGTATAATCATCCCGTCGGGGGTTTCCTCAATGCAGGCTCCCATCTTCCGGAGTTCTGCCGTCATAACGGCGATTCTGTCGGTTTCCTTCATTCTCGCCTGGGGGACATTCACAATCCTGGTTTCACCTTCCGCAAAACAGGATGTGACGGCCAGAGCGGGGAGGGCATCGGGCATGTCATTCAGATCAAGAACCGTACCGGACAGTTTATTGCCTTTGATCCTGATTCCCTCGGGAAGATGGGTTACTTCGCAGCCCATCCTTTCCAGAAGAGGTAGTACCTCCTTGTCCCCCTGAGAATCGTTCATATCCAGTCCCTCCAGGATGAGCGTTGATCCTGTGATGGCGGCGGCACAGAAGAAAAAAGTAGCCGATGAAAAGTCCGCCGGGATGGCCAGGTCAAAGGGTGTATAGCTCTGGCCGCCTCTGATTCTGAACTCCCTCATTTCCTTCTGTTCCCAGCGGATGCCTCTTTCGCCCATCCATCTGAGGGTCATCTCCGCATAGGGCTGTTCCATCAGGAGGGGAACCTGAATCTTTATGTCTTCATTCGGAGAGGAGAGAAGGGGCGCCGCCAGCAGAAGAGCCGAAAGATACTGGCTGGTCGGGCACTCTATAGAGGTTTCTCCGCTTTTCAGAGGACCCTGAACCGTATAGGGGGCGCAGCCGCCGGGAGAGTATTCAACAAAGGCTCCCAGGTCTGATAGAGAATTCAGCAGATTTGATGCGGAACGCCGCCTGATCTGATCGTCTCCGTCAAACTTTACCCTGGTTCCCAGAGCGGCGGCAACCGCGGTCAGAAGGTAGAGAGAGGTTCCCGAATTTCCGACATCGATTGAGACTTCCCCCTGCTCTCCCCGGGGGATGGGGTCAAGAACCTCCCATCCGTCCTCCCTGTCTTCAATCCTTGCGCCCAGATTCCGGCAGGCCTCAAGGCAGGACAGGGTATCCGAAGAGTAGAGGGGATGTCTGATACGGCTTTTCCCTGCTGCCAGTGATGCGATCAGCAGCGCCCTGATGGTGTGGGATTTGGATGCGGGTATCCTGAGGCTCCCTGTCAGGGGAACCGGACCGTCGGCGGGAAGTTTCCGGCCTTGTAGTGTGACTGTGCTCATAATACAAGAGAATAGCAGAACAACGCCTGACCTGTCCAAGGGGATGAGATACTTTGAGGCGGGTAAGTCAGGGCTGCCATAGGTGACGGCCGAGGATGACTCTGCCGGCGGCGTTAAATTCTACTCCTTCCCCTTCCAGAAGACCCCTCTGGATCTGACCCGCATCACCCGGGAGGGAGATGCCGCCTGATGAGTTGACGACCCTGTGCCAGGGGAGTCCCTGTTTCCGGCTGGAGCTGTGAAGTATCCTGGCCACCTGCCTGGCTCCCCGGGGGGCCCCGGCCAGGGCGGCAATCCGGCCGTAGCTGGACACCTTGCCTCGTGGAATCCCCTTGATAACCTCTATCACCCTCATTGTAAACTCTTCCATATCAGCCTACCTGCTGTGCCGGCAGACCGGGCAGCCGAGGACATGGATATGGGTTTTTCTGCCCGGACGCTCGAACACCCGGGCGACGGCAAAGCTTCCCTCCCTGAGGGTGACTCCGCAGGAGGGGCAGTGCCTCTCCCTCTGCGGTTCTTTAGCACCCGCCGGATGACCGCCGTAGCACCAGGGGCAGCCGAATACATTCATCAGCCGGTCTTCGCCCCGGGAATAGACGACCGAGTGAACCCGTTCTCCCCGGCGGAGCATCCTGCCGCACAAGGGACAGGGTCTTCTGTCGTCGGCCCCGTCCTCGTCAAATATTTCGGGTTCCTCTCCGGCATCCCTTTTCCCGTCAGAGGGTCTGCGGGTCGTGAATATCAGAAAAATCAGGAGACCCAGGAGGAGTATAATGATCAGAATTTCCGGAATCACCGGGGAACCGCCTTTGTAATCTGTTCAGAAGCAGATGTTTCCTATATCCTGCTTCCTATGGCAACATTATATATGGTGGCAACACCCGTGGGCAACCTTCAGGATATGACCTACAGGGCCGTGGAAATTCTCAATGAGGTGGATATCATCGCCTGTGAGGATACCAGAGAGAGCGCCAAGCTCCTCAATCATTACGGCATCAGAAAACAGCTTATCAGCTGCCGGGCCAGAAATGAAAAACAGAGTGCACCCGGCATCGTCAAACTCCTGAATGAAGGAAAAAATATCGCCTATGTATCCGATGCGGGAACTCCCGTCCTCAGTGATCCCGGCAGACTGCTGGTTCGTGAAGCGAGGGATGGGGGACATGATATCCTTCCCATCCCCGGAGCCTCCGCTTTTTCAACCCTGGTTTCGGTGTGCGGATTCCCCGGCAAGACTTATCTCTTTGAAGGATTCCTTTCCCAGAAGCAGGGAAAAAGAAAAAAAAGGCTTCAGGAGCTTCTGGAAAGAGGTGAGAATTTCATGATCTATGAATCTCCCTACAGGGTTCTGAAGGTCCTGTCCGAGATAGGCGAGATTGATCCGGAGAGAGAAATTCTGGTGGGAAGAGAAATGACAAAAAAATTTGAAGAATATATTGAAGGAACTGCCGATAAACTCATTAAACACCTGGAAGTGGGAAATCATTCAAAAGGTGAGTTTGCTTTACTTGTTTCAGCAGAGAAAAAAGGTTAATATTATGAAAGGCGTGTCGATATTTATTAATGGAGAGCAAAGGAGCTGACATGACAATAGATAGAATAGGCCCGGTAGATCCATTATCCCGTCTGAACAAGACGGAAAAAACGGTCCGGTCCGAATCAAAAGAAAAAACCGATTCCATCGATGTCTCCATCGAGGCCAAGAAGAGTGCTGAGCTTTTCAAAGCCATGGAAAACGTAAGAGTTGCTCCCGATGTCAGAGAAGATCGTATAGCCGAGGTAAAGGCCCGCCTGCAGGATCCGAATTATATTAACGACACGGTGGTGAACTCCGTTGCAGACAAGCTGATGGATCTGTTTGGAATTTAAGAGATTTTCAGTGTATATTTCAGGCAGGGCTTCGGCTCTGCCTTTTTTTTTACTAGTTATCAGGAGATCGTATGGCTGAGATTTTTTTGAAGGTTCCTTCCCGGGTTCTGCAGGGAGTAAATGAAACCAACCGTCTGGGAATCGAGATCAGCAAGCTCGGTAAAAGGGTGCTTCTCATTTCGGAACCGGTTATGAAAGATCCCGTCCGCAAACTTCAGAAAATGCTGGAGGGACACGGTATCGGTACCATCGTCTATGATGAGCCACCCCTGAAGGGAACGAGTTTTACAATTGAAAACTGTCAGAATCTGGCCAGAGGCAGCCACTCTGAATCCATTATGGGATTCGGCGGCGGTAAGACGATCTCCATGGCCCGTGCTGTCGCCTCTTCCGTGGCTGAATCGATACATCCCGATACTTTGATGGAACGGGGCTTCGGCGGAGTGCTGACCATGCCCTGTGTGGAGGTGCTCAGCGATTTCTGGTCTCCTCTGTTTCTTCAGCCCCGGTTCTCGATCACCGACAGCCGTAACGGCAGTTCCAGAATTGTTGAGTATTCTCCCCATGCCGCCAGTTTGCAAGTCTGCGATCCCGTTCAGAGTCTGAGCCTCCCCGAACGGCACAGAACACCCCTCTTTTTTGAGCTGTTTTTGAATGCCCTTGTGTGTTCCGTATTCCCTTCCCGGTCCTTTCTTTCCGAAGTACACAGCCTTTCGGCCTTCCGGCGTCTCTGGAAAAGACGGCATTCTCTCATCAGCGAGTGGGATCTCGGCTGCGCCACAGACCTCATGGAAAGCGGCTTTCTGACAGCCATGGCTCATCAGGAGGCAGGTTCTTTCTGGACGGGAATCCTGATCGAATCGCTGAGCGGACATTTTAATATCTCCCGGTCCATTACGGCCATGATTCTGACTCCCTTCATTTTGGATTACCTCTGTGAGATCAATACGAGCGAAATCCAGCACTTCCTGAATCAGCTGAAGGATCTGGAGGATATACCTCCCACGCCGGACTCCCTGGTCGAATCTGTCCGGGAACTACTGGGCTGGTACTCCATGCCCTCTCAGCTCAGGAACACGGGCATTCCCCAGGATGCCCTGGCTCTTGCCGCCGAGACTGCCGGTCAGATGCTGACTCTCTCGGGAAGAGGCGGTGTGACGGTGGATCAGATGTTTTCCATTCTGAAAAGCAGCTGGTAAATGATCACTGTCAGAAAGCTGTTCTCCCTTAAAGACGGCACCCGGGAAAGGAAGATCATCAAACTTCTGGGTGAGTGGGAGAGGAGTCTGCCGGAAAAGATCATCCCCGGCAGAGTCTATCTGAAAGATCTTTTCAGCGAACTGGACAGGACGGGAAGTTTGGATGGTTACAGGGATAAGTACGGAAGCATCAACGGGTTTTCTTCGGATCCGGAGGCTTTCAGAGTAGAAATCAACAGGCTGAGGCACGAACTTCTCCTGGCCGGCGGGGCGGCTCCGGCTGAGTGGGATATCCTCCACAGGCCGGACGTCCCGGGAGAGATCCGAAGAATCTTTCCGGTCAGGATTTATCTGGATGACATCCGCTCCCCCTACAATCTGGGTTCCATCTTCAGAACCGCCGAATGCATGGGTGTACAGGAGATCCTTCTGTCGCCGGGAACGGCGGATCCTGACCATCCGAGAGCCCAGAGAACGTCGATGGGATGCACCGGCAGAGTAGCCTGGCGTAGAATCGGTTATCGGGAACTTGAGTCTTCAGGACATCCTCTTTTTGCCATGGAACTGGGGGGAATCGGAATCGGAGAATTTCAGTTTCCCCTTGAGGGAACACTGATCGTGGGTTCGGAAGAACTGGGCGTCTCTCCCGAATGCATGGATCTGGTCAAAAAATCAGGGGGAGTGGTTACCATCCCCCTGTACGGAAACAAGGCTTCTCTCAATGTCTCGGTGGCATTCGGTATCGTTATGAACGCCTGGTCTTCCGTTCAGAACAGTCTTCAGCGGTGAAGAGCGCTCTCAATGGCGGTCTGATTGAATCCGACGATTACCCTTCCGTTGACATCGATCACCGGAACTCCCATCTGACCTGATTTTTTAATCATCTCTTCCGCTTTGGACGGGTTAACGGCGACATTGTAATCTGTGTAGGGAATATTGTTCTTTTTAAAGTAATCTTTGGCAAGATTACAGTAACCGCAGCTGGGTGTGGAATAGACAATCACTGACATATTCATTCTCCTTGTATATATGAAAATCTATATATACAATATATGAGAGATCATCTGTATTGTCAAGAAGCGAAATTAAAATTCAGATCATCAGTTCAGATTTAAAGGCCTGAGAGAGAATCTCTCTGGTTCTGTCGAGCTGTACTTCCGATGTAATCCTGAAAAATTTGAGAACGTCCTTGTCCAGCTGATCGAAATTGATATTCTCTTTTTCCAGATCGCAGATCGCATTGGCCAGATAGACGCAGTTCACTACTTTTCTGAATTCCGGTTTGGAGGAGTGGGGCTCGTGGTGATACCGTATTGCCTGAACCAGAGATTCTGAGAAATTCCACTTCTCCGCAATCTTCGCCCCGATCTGGGCGTGGTTGTAGCCGCCGGCGAGATTTTCAAACAGTCCTGCCGAGAGTTCCTTTTCGGATGCGAAGTCCTGGATTTTTTCAAGTAGTTCGGGATGGATGCTTGAAAAAACGATCTTTCCCATATCGTGGAGGATTCCGCCCACATAGGCATCATCGATAAAATCCTTCGAAAGCTTGATGTTTCTGGCCAGACTGAAGGAATAAAAGGCCGTTCTGTGTGCATGGTCCCAGAGTTCCTTCTTTTGAGGCAGATTCAGAATTTTTTCCGAACCATAGGAGTAGAGCAGGTTCTTGAGTCCTCTCAGACCCACCATCTTGACTGCATCCACAATGTTGTCCACCCTGTTGGGCAGCATGAATTTGGCGGAGTTGACAACTCTCAGGAGGTCGGCTGTCAATGAGGGGTCTGTACTGATCCGTCTGGCAATCTCGTTGATGTCCGAGTCTGGATCGTTGATCAGCTGCTGTATGACCGTTACATTCTCGGGGAACTGGGGAAGGGCTTCGATTTCCGAAACGATTCTGGAAGTCAGCATGTCCATCTGATCCAGTTTGACCTTGGCAATCGGAATGGTCAGAGACGCTGTTGTCTCACCGCTGCTTCCGTCAATTTCAAAGGCTTCTTCGTCAAGGCCCATCTTTTTCAGCATGAGAATAAGGATAACGATTCCCAGGCCGGCTCCTTCTGTATCGTCCAGTACTTCAGAGAAGGCTTCTTCCATACTGTCGAAGGCTCGGGACCTGGCGATGCGGTCGTAGATTCTCATCTGTTCCTTGCGGGTGATCTGAACATTGTTCCTGATTGAAATTCTGAAGTTGGAACTGAAGGTGTGGAAGGAGACCTTGATATACAGACCCTTCTGTTTCTGAAGTTCCAGATAATGATCTATCCGGTCCATGGTCTCGGATTTGAAATTCTTCATCCCCTCCTGGTAGTCCTCTTTGCTGTCCAGGGAGAGGCCCTTCTCTTCGAAATAGACCCGTTTGGTATTGGCTTTTTTGGCATTGACCGCCAGCTCTTTCAGGCAGTAGGCAAGCCTGTCCACCAGTGTGTCCTGACCCAGCTCCTTCAGGTATACCGTCAGTATATCTTCCAGATAGATCTCTGTTTCATGATTCAATTTGTAGGTCGTTACGGTTACGGGTACAGATTTCTGAATAGCAACCTTAATCTTCTCTGAAATGTTGGTAGGAGGCATGGCCGGTCCTTTTACTTTATTTTATAGTAAATGATTATCTATTTAACAGGATACTCACAACCTAAAATTATAGCTTTGGGTACAGTCTTGTCAAGTTCACTTTTCAATTTAGGAAAGGGAGCTGAATTAACTCGCCTCTGCTCCTCTTATCCAATATAATAGAACTATGAAAATAAATGAATTTGATTCCTGGTGCCGCTCTTTTCTGGATATAGAGGCACTCGAAAGAGCGGATGCGTCGATGAA
>QKJO01000082.1 GCA_003249275.1 Spirochaetaceae bacterium | reverse complement strand
ATCATAGAAAGTCAGAGGTTTACTCTCAAGTATATAACCACCTTCCATGGAGGGACGCCGGTCTCGATTACCGATCCGGTGTGGCCTGATGGGATCAGTAAAATCTCCGGACCCTATACGGCTCAGAGGACGATTCAGATGGAGGATGAAACCTTCGCCACCGTTCTTCAGGTAATCTATACTCTCAGAGGGGACAAGGTCGGTATATTTTCGATCCCTCCCGTGTCTGTTTCCAGCGGATCAGAGGTCCAGACCAGTGAAGCCCTGACAGTACCCGTCCTCCGCAAGGATGAATCTTTTCTCTACTATCCCCTGATTCTGAAATGGATGAGTCTTCCCGAGTCCCTTTATGTCGGCCAGGCAGTTCCGCTTGTTCTGGTCATGGACAATCTGGAGGAAATTTCACTCCCCGACGGGGTTGATCTTCAGACCCCCGCCTCATCCATTCTGGAGAATATCATCGGTCTGGGGGACATCCGCTTTACAGCCCTTGGGGACAAGACCCTCTACCATGTGCCTATGGACACATGGATGCTGACCCCCTCAAAAGCGGGAAATCTCCAGCTCGGTCAGGCCCAGGTTAAAATCCTGGGCCTGACCCGAAAGACTGAACCCCGCACCATAAACGTACTCCCTCTTCCCGACAGGGTCTCCGGAAGCGGAGCTGTCGGCCGTTTCGATTACACCCTGAAAGTTCCGGAAGAGAAAGGCATTGTCGGAGAGCCTCTTTCTCTGTCCATCCGGGTGGAGGGCTCAGGAAATCTCAACTACCTTGTTCTGCCCGAACCTGTATTCCCCGAATCCGCCGCAGTTGTGAAGAAGGAAGTCTCAGAGTATACGGCATCCATGGAAGGTTTTACCGGATTCAGGGAAGTGCAGTACACTCTGACGCCGGATGCGCAGGGAACCTTAAGCCTGTCCATTCCCGGGTTTGTCTGGCTGGATCCGGAGACGAATGAAGTCTCGGAGACTCCCGACAGGAGTCTGGATTTTGAAATCACCTCTCTCCTTGATTCACTGAAGGACAACGACAATAAGAGTTTCCAACTCTTTTCTTCAGATCAGATTCTGAAGGGAAGAAATCTTTCCCTCTACAGAAAACCCCTCCTCTATCTCTTTCTGCTGCCGGGAATACTCTTCGCCCTGTTTCTGAAGACGGGAGGAACCCGCAGGATCTCTCTCCTGCTGCTTTCTTCTCTGATTCTGACCGGTGCAGCCGTTTCGTCATCCGGTGACGGCCGGGAACTTGACGAGGCGGCAGATTATTTTTCTCAGGGAGAATTTACCGAAGCCCTGAATCTGTACAACAGTCTGTTGCCCGATGAGAGGAAAAATGCCTATTACCTTTACAACAGGGGAGTGCTTCAGTATCTGAATCATCAGAAAGCGGAAGCCGTTACCTCTCTCAGGTCCGCCCTGTTTCTGAAGCCGTCCAATTCCCAGATCAGCAGTACTCTCAAGTCGATTGAAGAGAAACTGGGTCTGGAACATCAGTTTTCATACAATGTTCCTGTCTCTCCGGATCTTCTTTTTATTCTGCTTCTGGTTTCTTTTAACCTTGTTTTTGTTTTTATCTCCCTCCCTGCGGTCAGACAGAGATCCGCATCTGTGATCCTTATCATCCTTTTAGTCTTCACCGGCCTTCTTTCGGGTGCCGAGCTGATCCGAAGTGCATGGATTCTCGGAAGGGGTGAGGGAATCATCAGGCAGGATGTCTCCATCCGAAAAATTCCCGACGTTAAAGGAAGCCCCTGGATTTCGCTTCCGGAAGGCACATCCGTGGAAATAGTGAAAGACTATGAGGGTTTTGTTCTGATCTATACAGCCTACGGTCTGGAAGGATGGGTTCCCTTGAATGATATCATCGACATGTCACGGAGGCTGGATGATGAAATTTGAGGAGATCCTCTCTCAGTGGGAGAAGCAGAAGAAAGTGAAAACCTCTTCCGCCGGAAAACAGGATGAGATCCGTGAAGAAACCATGGATGACTGGCTGGAGATGTATCCACCCGACAGAAAACTGGGGGAAAAGAAGGAGATACCCGACCGGATCATCATTCATACAAGAAAAAAAGAACTGGCCAGAATGGATCCCCAGGAAACGCTTGATCTCCACGGATGGACCGGTCAGGATGCTGTGAGGGAGCTTGATAATTTTTTAAGGAAATCAAAAAGACGGGGGCTGCGGAAAGTCATGGTCATCCATGGAAAGGGTCTTCACTCCCCCGGCGGGGAGTCTGTCCTGCGTCCCATTGTGAAAAAATATCTGGAACAGTCGCCTCTTGTCAGGGACTACGGCCGCGCCAAGGGTTCCTCTGGCGGCGGCGGTGCGACCTGGATTATGATCCGCTGAAAATCAGCGCTCTCTGTAAATGATTCTTCCTCTGCTGAGGTCATAGGGTGAGAGAGCAACCTTGACTTTATCTCCGGGTACAATACGTATATAGTGTTTTCTCATTTTACCGGATAAATGAGCAAGAATGACATGGCCGTTGGCAACTTCAACTCGGAACATAGTGTTGGGAAGAGATTCCTTGACGACGCCTTCTACTTCGATTGCTTCTTCTTTTGACAAACAGATAACTCCTGACAATTATGGTGCTTAGCATATTATGAGATCCCTTGGCCTTTGTCAACTCCTTGACATTTTCTGCATATTAGTTCAGATTATTGCGGATATAAATAACCTCTTCAAAGAAGGTACATAATAATCATGGATAAAGCGTTTGAAGATAAGATGAGAGCCACTCTTCTGGAGATCAAGGAGCAGGTTCTTCATAATCTTATATCAGAAAATGAAGATTTCAGAGCGGCAGTGGAAGACCTTGGTGTAAAAGATCTTGCCGACATTGCTTCAAATGATATCGATGTCAGAACACTTGAAGCCATTTCTTCACAGGATACACTGAGATTGAGCAAGGTTGAATCCGCTTTAATTCGCCTTGAGAATGGAAAATACGGTGTATGTGCGCGCTGTTCCAAAAAAATCTCTCTCAACAGACTTGAAGCCATCCCCTATGCGGTTCTGTGTATCAATTGTAAGAGCGACAGCGAAAAAAAGAAGTAATTGATCTTCTCCTGATGTTTGAAAAAAAACTGTAATACCCTTCTGCCTGTGTTCCGATAATGAAGTAGAATTCATTAGAGGGCGGTAATATGGAACTTAAGTCCGTTTCTGGACAGGTGAACATAGCACAGATTGCGAATATGAGACCGGATTCCGGAAGAATCAGTCTTCCCGTGTCCAGAGCTCAGAGTCCTTACGCCCAGTTCAAGTATGTCCAGGGAGTCCCGTCGAATTCTCCGGGCAGTACCGTTTCCATCAACCGATTGAGAGTCCTGAATACTTTAATCAATGGTCTGGTCACTAAAGCGGAGAATCCTGTCCGTCAGTACGATTCGAACAACATGTCGGATCAGTCGGTCAAGGCTCTCATCAATCAGTATTCCAGCCAGATTCATGCGGCACTGAAAACCGCTACGCCTTTCTCTGCGGCAGGCTCTGTCTACAGCAGCGGCAGCCTGTTCAATGTTCTTGCCTGATCCCGTTAAAATTTTTACAGAACTCATTTCTCTGGCCGTTCTTTTTTATTTTATAATTCCCGTCGGAGGGGCCTTTTATGTGCGCAGAATGTGGCGGTTTTTCCGGAGATCCCTGAGAGCCTCCCTCGATTTTCCTCTGGCTCTCCCCTCCTTCACGACCTACAGCGGTTCTCTGGGACTTCACCGTTTTCTCGGGAGACTGGAAGCGATAGAAGGGAGTGACAGACTCTGGATCAGGGGGCCGCACGGATCTCTTACGGCGGATATGAAGAATGCGGCCGTCTACAATCTGACGGATCCGGGCAGGGATGATCAGATCTACGACCATCTCTACCCCTATTCGCTTCCCAACGAATCATTGACCAGAATGTCCTGGAACGATGTTTTTTCTCTGACCGAGGGAACCAGGCTCTTTCTCTACGGCAATCTGCGGGTTCAAAACGGAAGGTACTGCATGGAGTCATGCCGCGAGATGCCGCTGACGGTGATCATATTCAATGAAGATCCCTTCACACTGGTTCCCCGCTGCATCTGGAGCGGCCGGCAGAGCAACGAGTTCTGGAATTTCCTGACTCCCTGGTCCATCCTGACCGGTTCACTCCTTCTGCTTATTTTTTCCGTCTGGCTTTTTCTGAATGCCAATAATTACAGAATCCAGCTTATCTCCCTCTTTCTCTCATTTCTTCCGGTTGTCCTTTTTCTTCCCCCCGGAGTTTTCTTCTTCAACTTTTACAAAAGGCTCTGGGACCGGGGCAGGAAATCCCGGGCGGAACGGGATCTGATCACCCTGCCTCTGGCCCCGGGAATGGACGGCCGGGCGCACAAATCGGATTGCTCCGAAGAAGAAATTCTCTACACCAGAAAACCGAGCGAGTGGGTCTGTCCCGGGGAATATGATCCTGTACTGTACAGGCTCCCCGAGGGATTGATAGAAATGGCTGAGAGAAAGCTGGAAGGCCATTGTATTTCCTACCCGGAGAATCCGGAGATTCTGGCAGGGTTCTGTCAGAAGAGGGCATTTCTCTATGAGAGCCTGTCGGGCATCATTCTGACGGGAGGACTGATTCTGAATTATCTGCTGATCTGGTTCGTTGTAGGATTGTTCAATTGAATCAACCGGCGCCGGCCGGTTGAATGATGAAGTGAATTATGTGCCTGATTTTTTCTTGGCTAAATTCACAGTCAGCTTGCGGCCTCTGTAATCGATGCCGTCAAGATTGTCCACTGCCGCATCGGCAGCACTCTGGCTGATGGTGATAAAGGAATAATTATCAAGTATCTTGATATCACCGATGTTGCTGCGGTCCACCTTACCGGTGTTCACAAAAAGATGTACCAGGTCCTTTGGAAAGACTTTACGGTTTCGTCCGATGCTCACAAAGAGGGACGTTCCGTCAGCAATGTCTCTAATTTCTCTGTTTCCTCTGCGTTTCTGGCTCAATTCCTTGAGCATGTAAGCAGCAACCCAGGATCTGAGGGTCATTGGAATCTGTTTTTTGAAAACCTTTTTATAAGCATTCAATACATCAGGATCTTCCTGATTTTTGACCTGATCAATGAGGTTCTCAATAACAGGGGCTAGATCATCACTGTTAAAATTGTCCGGTTTACCCATGACTGATGTCTCCTGTAAAAAATGAGTGTCATCTCCTGTTGCCCGGCAGCTGCAGGGTGGGGGATGACCTAAAAAAAACAGAAATCCTTTCTGAACAGCGAGTTGAAAAGACCGGCGTACTTTTCAAAACCGGAAGACTGTATTGAAATTGTATTGAAAGTCTGATGTCAGGGAAGATCTCTGATCGGAATTTCATCAATGGATCAATCGTTCTCCGGAAAAATACTATTCATTTTCCGAATTTCTGAATAATAATTACAATATAATAGTGAAACTTTATTTGTCAACATGAAGGTTCAGTCAGTCCGGGCAGCCGGACCGTTGGCGGAGCGTTGCCAGGGGAGTAAATCGGCCCTGGAGGAGTAATTAAGTGCGGTTAAAAATAATCTCTGGTTTTCTCTTATTCTGTCTGTCTCTTTCCCTCTGGGGAAGGGAATTTATCTATTCTCAGAACGACGGCACGGAGTACAGGATTATTTCCGAGGTGACCGAAGGAGTCTGGGAGAATGAAACCCTCCTGGGACAGTCCTCCATACTGAACAGAATAGGAGTCCGGGTGATTGAATCGGACGGTGAAGGTGCGGATCTGAATGTCCAGTACAGCATATCGGAAAAGTCTCTGGATACGGGTCTTTATATCTACAACAGTCAGGAGGTAAGGGAGTTTTACAGAAGCAACCGGGGTCTCTACGGATCCATCCCCCCCGATGAATACCTTCCGTCGGTCAGAAATGTCCCCTCTTTTCCCGAAGGTGATGTACCGTCCGGTTCATCCTGGTCGGCCATGGCCGAAGAGGTCCATGATCTGCTGCCTTTTTTCGGTGTGGATTACCGTCTGCATATACCTTTCAGAGTCTTCTATACCTATGAGGGTGAGGAGACTTTTGAAGGAAAGAAAGTGGATGTGATTCAGATCAACTACCACTATCTCATGGGCATCGACCCGTTGTCTCTTCCCCCCGGAGCACTGGACGGGGGTTCTTCCGGTCTGCCCGTGGAAGTGAGCGGAGACTTCAGGCAGAAGTACCTGTGGGACAGGGAGGCGGGCATTCCTGCAGCGGTCAGGGAATCCTTTACAATCCGTTACAGTTTGAGTTCGGGGATATACTATACTTTCAAGGGAACCGCGGAAGGGCGCGTCACCGAGGCGGATCAGTGGAAAAAGGATGATGTACTCAATCTTCTGGAGGATGCGGTGACCGGTATGGACGATGTTTCCGTCTCTATGAGCGACAAAGGCATCGTTCTGACCCTCGAGGATATCCACTTCAAGCCTGATTCTTCGGAATTCCTTCCGGGAGAAGAAGATAAACTGTTCCGGATCAAAGATCTTCTGTTAAAGTTCCCCGAACATGATCTCCTTATTACAGGTCATACGGCGGAGGTCGGAAATTCTGCCGACAAGGGCAAAGGACTTTCGGAAGACAGGGCTGCCGCAGTCGCTTCATTCCTGCTGAGACAGGGCGTCCGGGAAAGTTCCCGGATGATCGTCCAGGGAAAGGGATCCTCCGAACCGATCGGGGACAATGCGGTGGAAGAGGGCCGGAAAAAAAACAGGCGTGTTGAAATTACTATTCTTGATAATTGACGGGGAAATTCTTATTTTAGAAGGAGTGCGGACCTGGATCGGCAGGAGGCCGGACTCGAATGAAGATAGGCACCGGGACTGATATCGGATCCGGTTTGTTTCCGGGAGGAGTGATATGTCAGACATTGAAACGAAAATCGAAGAACTTCAGAATGAAGTGAGTCAGAATCTGGCGGAGAGGGAAGCTGTCTGCCGGGATCTTGGACAGTTCCTCCTGGATGACGGAAATGAGGAAACCGATGAAGGTCTGATGCAGGAGTACAGAAATGCGGCTCTGGAAATCAACAGCCGTATCTCGCTGATCCGGAATCAGATCGATGAAATATCCGAGATAGAGGTGGAGCTGGTCGGTCTGAAGAGCCGTGATGAAGATCTCAGGAACAGGCGGAAAACGGCTCAGGATCATGTTCTTATGCTGCAGGAGACTCTGGGTGAGGAACTGTTTCACCTTGCCAACTCCCGGAATCTTGATGTTCCCTGGAAGAAGGCGTATGAGCCGCTGCTGAAGAGCATAGAGAAGATCCGGGATAACGACAGTGAACTGTATCAGACCGAATCACGTTCCAGTGACAAGAATCTCTTTAAGAGTCTGTTTGTGAAAAGCAGACTGTCCGTCCTGAAGGGTAAGAAGAAGACTCTGGAGAATTCCCAGACCAAACTCTACCAGAAATGTTTTGCCGAAGCCCTTCAGCTGGGTGCAGGACGGGACGGCGAGGGAAGCAGAGAAGCGGAACTTCTCGCTCCCTGGTTCAAGGCCGACAAGGAGTGGCAGACGGCTGTCCGGGAAGAGGAGAAAGCCGAGGAGCTGAAGCACCGGTACAAGGATCGTCTCAAGGAACTGTGCGGAGGCCGGGGACCGAAGAAAAGAAAGGAATTCCTCGAAAAAGAGCAGGAATTAGAGACGGCCAGACTGATGGATGCTCTTCAGAAGTGGGGAGAATCGGTTACCGGAAGTGTGCCTGAATCTCTGAAAGATGTTCCGGAAGTTTTAAAAGCAGTGGGAGAGATCGACAGACTCACGGAAAAGGCTATTCAGATCAATCTGGACATCGACAAGTATGAGGCCAGGAAAGACATTGAAAAACTGTCACGGGATCAGGAATACATGACTCAGAAGATAGAGACTCTTGAGGAGGAAATCCTTGCAAGACGGCAGGAAATCAAGGTTCTCAGGAAAGAGATCGCCAACGGTCTCAAAGAGATAGAAAAAAAGAAAAAATTTGCGGGAGTCCCCCTGGATCAACCGGCAGACAGCGATCCCGTTGAGGCCGGGGAATAACCGGTCAGTTCCCGGGATCTCCGGTCAGATATGAAAGTACTTTTTCAGTTTTGAATCTTTCACTTTTCTGTAGTGGAGATAGAGAAGAATCATGGAGACCGGCTGGGTCGCCGCCAGGACGATCAGAGACCATCCGGGACCCGGTCTTCCTGTAAGTTTGTAACTGAGCAGAAGATCGGTCATGATGCAGAATGCGCCTGATGCAATCAGGATAAAGGCAGCCACATTGGCGCCTTTTTTTTTGGCCCGTGTGGAAACGGTAACGGCAAACTGACTGCACAATCCTGCAAACAGGGTAATGGGTATTCCCAGGTTCACGGCGATAAGGGGAAAACCGGTAAATCTTTTGAGTGACAGAAGGAGCAGTGAAATGATCAGGAAGTTCGTCCAGATAAGGGCTTCCGGTTTCCGGGCAAAGTAGAGAGTCGTCAGGACGATGAGGAGGCAGACCGTCAGGATAATAATAGGGTAGACCGACCAGGTCAGTGACGAGTTGAGGGTAAGGTCTACAGCCATGGTGATGAGAACCGGAATCATCATACCGAAGGCGGTCAGTACGGAGGCCAGACGGAGGCGCTCCTTTCTGTTCATCCTGGGAGGTCCGGGGGAAGCCAGCTCATCGGCGGGGAAGGATCTTCCGGGAGCCGGATCTTCCGGGAATTTCTGTATGGGAGCATGACAGAGAGGACAGTTTTCAGCCGAATCATGAACTTCGACACCGCATCTTGAGCAGTAGGACATTCGTTACCTCCTGAATCTATTGTTGTCAATAGAACCGATTGCTTTCTATTCTTACACGTATTCCTTTTTTACGCAGTCCTGTAAAAAAGAGCCTTTCCAGTTCCGTTTCATTCAGAAGACTTCCAAAGGAAACCCTCAATTCTCCATTGTAGCTCAGGGCGGTGGATTTGATCCTGTTGCCCGTACTGGGGGGAGGATAGAAGTCAAAACTCTCCACATGAGGTGCCATGGATTCGGGGAGTGTGACAATCCCCAGGTTGCTGAATCCGCTGGTATAGTTGTTTTCTCCCAGAATCCTGTAGATGGAAGGCATGATGATGTTCTTGAAATGAAGGGGAAAGAGCCTGTTGATGATGTTGAGTTCTCCCTTCATATTCCTTGTGATCTGCTGATTCAGAAATTTCCTGTCCACTTCATACCTCATGTAGTGGTGAACCTTGGCGCAGATCTCTTCAAACGTGTACAGTCCAAGGCGCGGGTCGATCCATGGCTCCACGGAGAGGAAGAAATTCCGCATCGACCGGCTTGGATACAGAGACCTCAGGTTGACGGGAACATTCATCCGTATGGGTTTTTTGCTTCGGCTTCTGTTCATATCACTGTTCATGAACTCCTGAATACTGTCTATGAGCTGGGCGATGAGGAACTCGCTCAGGCTGACATTGTACTCACCGGCTTTTTTCTTGACTTCGTCGACGGAGCTGATTCCCGTCATGACATAATATCTTCCCGGCGGAATCAGAGGAAGTTTCAGATGAAAGGCTCTGGCGCTGCGGGCCGGAGCGGGAAGCTTTTTATTGAAATGGCTGTGAAAGGCATCCATGAACTCTTCGGGATCCGCTTTCTCGTCAATGTTGAGAATGCCCGCATCACCGCCCGGATCAATCTCGATCCCCTTGAGACGCAGGTATTCGGCGGTGAGGGTCTTTAAAAAAGTGAGAGCACCGTTTCCGTCGGTCAGGATATGGGAGCATTCCAGAGCGATTCTGTTCTTGTAAATACGGATTCTGAAGAGGAACATCCCTCTTTTTTTAAGGGGAAATCCCATACAGGGATAGAGGGAGTCTCCCTCAACCGGAGGAATCCTGGGATTGGTCTCCAGAAAATACCAGAAAAATCCGGGCCGGAGGCTGACCTGGAAATAGGGGAACCGGGGCATTGTCCGCTCCACCGCCTTACAGAGAAGAGGATGGGATACCGGTTCCTTGAGGTTCAGGCTGATCCGGAAAAGACTGCTGATCCTCCGGCTGAGAAGAGCCGGATAGATCTTCCCCGCATTGTCCAGTTTGTACCAGTTTTTATCATGGTGACTGCGGCGGTTGATCTTTTTCCAGAAAACAGCATTCATATCGTTCAGGAACTCCCCTGTTTCAGTACGGGCTGCTTCATAAGGATGACGACCAGAGGACCGGTTAAAATCAGAAGGGCGGCTGGATAGAAATATCCCGGCGGAACCTCTCCAAAGATAAGAAAGGCCAGTAAGGTGGAATAGAGAATCTGGGTCAGATTCAATAGCGATACGACCTGTCCTCTCAGTTTCCTCATACCGTAATTGTTGATAGAGTGACCGCCCACCGTACAGATCAGAGTCAGACCGGCAATGGCGATCCAGTCATTGCCGGTCTCCGGTTTGAGTCCGGCACCGGAAATAAGGCCGAAGATAAGGCAGATGAGCCCTCCCGTGATATAGAGGGGGACCATATAGAACCAGAACCTTGTGGTCTTCCTGTTGAGTCTGGCAAAGGCGAGGTAAAGGGTGACCAGGAGCATACTTATAAAGCACAGAAGATCGCCCGTCAGGTATTCGATGGCATAGCGGCTGTCTTTCAGACCGAGAAAAAAGGATCCTCCGATGGCCAGGGCACTGCCCAGGAGTTCACTCTTCGTAAGATGCTCTCTAATCATAAAGTGCATAAGAAAGGGCATAAAGACGACGCTCATGGTTGTGATCAGGGAGGCATGGGCGCCCGGCACAAGCCGTGCACCTTTGATCCAGAAGACAAAATGCAAAGCCAGGAAGAGGCCGGGAAGGATGGAGGGCGCCAGCTGACGGATATGGAAGGGTTCGCTGTTTTTCCGTACATCCCTCAGGAAAAAGGGAAAGAGAATGAGTGATGCAAGCAGCAGTCTGTAGGATGCCAGAATAAAAGGGTCCAGGGTTCCCAGTTTGACAAAGATGACCGCAGAACTCGCGGCAATCATGCCCAGCATCATTATGAACAGGACCATTTCATTTCCCCCTTGCCGATTCACACAACATACCTTAAGGCCGTGGATTGGGCAAGGATGGATGATTCTTCAGGATATATAAAAAAAATTAAAAAACTGTAACCCGGGTTCGGGCAGGTTGTATTGAAGGTATAACCGTTCTGTTTTTTTGATCAGCTCCCGGGGTTTTCCTCCTTTCCCTCGGGAGCTTCTTTTTTTA
>QKJO01000071.1 GCA_003249275.1 Spirochaetaceae bacterium | reverse complement strand
AGATCATCCGTCCGTGGTCGGGTCTGACATACCCTTCAAAGCCTGTGTCGTGGAAGGCTTTGACCACTTCAAACATGTCCAGATGACCGTCGCTTGAGAGGTGAGACACCTCATAGAAGTCTTTCTCCCCGTAAAAGTTGATATTTCTGATATGGGCAAAATGAATTCTCTTTTTATTTCCGAAGTAACGGATCATGGCGGGGATGTCATTGGTGATGCAGGAACCGAGACAGCCCGTACAGAAGGTGATGCCGTTGGCCGGAGAGTCCACGAGGTTGATGATTTTTTCAAAATCATCCTGATTCCGGGCAATCCGGGGCAGGCCGAAGATATTCCAGGGCGGATCATCGGGGTGAATGGCCATCTTCATATCCAGTTCTTCGCAGACAGGGATGATCCGGGAGAGAAAGTATTTCAGGTTATCACGGAGGTCATCCTCGGTGACACTCTTGTAGCGCTCGAAGAGAGAACCCAGAGTCGCCAGTTTTTCCGGCTCCCAGCCGGGAAAAGTGAAGTCGGCCGCTTCCTTGAGCATGTATTCGGCAATCTTTTCCGGATCAATTTTGGAAATGGCTTCCTCGTTGTAGTCCATGACTTCCGAACCGTCTTCAAGACGGCGGCTCACGTTGGATCGGGTCCAGTCGAAGACGGGCATGAAGTTGTAGCACACCACTTTGATGCCGTAGAGGGCCAGATTCCTCAGAGTCTGAATATAATTGTCAATATACCTGTCTCTCGCGGGAGAGCCCAGTTTGATCTCTTCATGAATATTGACGCTCTCAATCACCTCGAGAGTCAGTCCGGCATTCTCAATCTTGTTTTTAAGATCTTCAATGTCCTTTGTCTGCCAGACTTCGCCCACCGGGACGTTATGCAGACCTCCGACCACTCCCTGTATTCCGGGAACCTGTCTTATCTGTTTCAGTGATACGGAGTCGTTGCCTTCTCCGAACCATCTCATCGTCATGATCACTTGTTTTATCTCCTACAGAAAATAATCTTTATATTTTTTTTTCAGAACTTCCTCTTCTATATAGAGGTGTTCCAGATGTTCTTTTGTCGCCTTCACCAGATCTTCCCTGGTACCGGCGATGATAGCTTTTACGATATTGCTGTGTTCCGTCTGAATGGACTCGTATTTGTCTATCTCCAGAAGGGTGAGCATTCTCAATCTGTTGTACTGGGTATTGGCATTCTGCATCACATTCCAGGTTCTCTCCTTGCCGCAGGCGGTAAAGATCGTACGGTGAAATTCTTCATCAAACTTCTGAAACTCCAGGGGGTTTTTCTCATTGATCGCCCCTTTCTGCCGATTCAGATTCTCTTCAAGCACACCGATGACCTCTTCATGGAGTTCATTGAGGGCCAGTTCCGCCACAGCCAGTTCGAGACTCCTCCGGATAAAGAGTCCTTCCTCCACATCCCGCAGGTCGATCCGGGAGACGAAGGAACCTCTCTGGGGGAGGATATCCAGCAGAGACTCACTGTTGAGTCTTATAAAGCTCTCCCTGACGGGAGTCCGGCTGACGGCCAGATATTCGGAGATTTCCTTCTCGCTGAGGCGCTGACCGGGTTTGAGTTTCCAGAGGAGAATATTTTTTTTAATGACCGCATAAACATTTTCCGCGACGGATACGCCTCTGCTGTTCATGGGGATGTCTACGATCAAATTTTCAGTCATAAAACCACCTGCCACATCTAATACTGCCCGGCTCTCCTTTCTTGCCTGCCAGGATTTCAGGAGCCTGACCAGGAGGGTCGTTTCCCTAATGAGAGAGCCCTTTGTTCAACAGGCCGAATCAGATAGATCAGCATTGTTATAATCCAAAATCAGCCTTGTGTATACTACCATGGCAGTTGTTCTGCGTCAAATATTTCTTCATGGTTCAGGGTGGACATGTTTACTGATCAACCGGGAGTTCAATCGGCACGGAAAACGGGTTTCTCTGGTTATACAGGCTGAAAACAGAACCGAAAGTCCTGACGGCAAGGTCAATGCCCCGGAACAGTATCAATCGCGTCAATGATGCTGCAGCGGGGAGAGAGTTTGTCCGTTCACTTCTTCTGCTGCTTTTCTAGCCTTTTGAGGTGAGCTTTTTTTCAGCGGCTTCAACCGTCTGGCTGAGCAGGGTGGCGATGGTCATGGGACCGACTCCGCCCGGGACGGGAGTGTAGGCGGATGTTTTTGCATAGGCATCCTTTTCCACATCTCCGATGCCCCCCTTGTGATAACCCGCATCGATCAGAACCGCGCCCTCTTTGATCCAGCCGGCCTTTATGAAATCGGGTTTGCCGATGGCGGCGACCACGATATCCGCTTCTTTTATGATTCCGGAAAGATCCTCCGTTCTGGAGTGACAGATCGTCACGGTCGCATTTTCATTGAGCAGCAGCATGGCGATCGGTTTTCCCAGAATGGCGCTTCGGCCAATGACGGCCGCCTTTTTCCCCTGCAGGGGTATGTTGTGATGCTTCAGCAGCTTCATGATGCCTCCCGGAGTAGCGGAAACAAAGATGTCCTCGCAAAAAGCCATCTGTCCGAATCCGAAGGCTGTGACGCCGTCCACATCCTTGTCCACCGAGATTCTGTTGAAACAGGCTCTCTCATCGATCTGAGACGGCACGGGATGCTGCAGGAGGATTCCGAAGACATCATCATCCCTGTTCAGGCTGTCGATCACGGACAGGAGCTCACCCGTTGCAGTACTCTCAGCCAGTTCCACTTTTTTTGTGCCCAGGCCGACTCTGTGGCAGGCGTTGGTTTTCATGTTGACATAGATCTTCGAGGAGGGATCTTCGCCCACCAGAATCGTCGCCAGGACCGGTTGTCTTCCTGTCTGCTCCCGAATCACTCCGACCCGGTTTTTCAAATCTTCCTCAATCTCTGCCGACAGTTTTTTTCCATCCAGTATGATCGGTGTCATGCTTCTCTCCTTCTCCTATTATTGTGCGTCTTTACCGCGCCGTTTAGATATTATCCGCATTGATCGACAGATTTCTGTAGACCAG
>QKJO01000245.1 GCA_003249275.1 Spirochaetaceae bacterium | reverse complement strand
CCCTGGATGTCCTGGAAGAAGGTCTGAAAAGTAAGGATGAGGAAGTGCTGAAGACCGCCGGAGTTCTGAAAAAGAATCTACTGAACTGCAGAATCAGATGATCAGTTCTTTCAGGGTTTTAAACCATTTCTCCGGGTCGGGTGTCTCATCCTGAAACAGTACACCTCCGGCCATCTCCTTGTGACCGCCGCCTCGCCCGATGCCCTGTGTAAACTGTTTCATAATGGACGAAGCATCCTTGTCTTCCCAGTTGTTCCTGAATGACAGGGAGATCACGCTGTTGTTGTTTGCAAACAGACAGACAAAATGGATCTCCTGGAGGGACAGGATAAAATCGCCCAGGATTCCCATCAGATTCTGGGGACAACCTTCCGAGAGATAACAGAAAGCCATTCCCCTGTAAACTTCCAGTCTGCTGAGCAGTTTTCGGTAATAGTCCAGATCGGTCAGCTGTATATTGTTTCTGAGGATATTATTGACCAGGGATTTGTCCGAATAGGGATAGAGAAAAGACAGGGCCTTCAGATCCATCTCCGTCATTCCCCTTGTAAAAAGATCCGTATCTCTTGCAAGTCCTATATGGAGGGCGGACGCAGCCTCCCGGGATGGAAGAGCTCCGTGTTCCTGATAGTATTCACAGATAATAGTGGAACAGGAGCCGTAGTCGGGACGGATATCGGACAGTAGGATATCGTCATCCGCCATGTTTTTATGATGATCGATGACGGCAATCTCACGGCCTGTCAGATCTTCCACATTGGCGTTTCCCTTGCAGCCGTCAATGATGATGATCCGGTCCGATTCGGTAAGCTCATACTGTTTCCAGTGATAGATCGGGATATGGAGATGGGCGATCATCTGGATCAGAGCATGTCTCTGCAGTTCGCCGTCGTAGATGATTTCGGTGTGAATGCCCTGTATTTCAAGAAGCTCTTTCAGACCGAATGCCGCGGAAACCGCATCAGGGTCCGGGAAATTGTGAGTCTGGATGAAAACTCTTCCATCCTCCTGTTTCAATGCGGCAATCAGTTTTTCCGAAAAGATAAGCTTCTCCCGATAGTACAATTTTCCAGCTTAGTTTATCATCATAAGGATAACAAATAAAGTGTTAAATACAGGAGCTCCCCATGTCCATCCAGTGGTTTCCCGGTCATATGACCAGGACAAAGAAATTAATACAGGAAAACCTGAAGAAGGTGGATATGGTGATCGAAGTTCTGGATGCCAGAGCTCCCCTGGCCAGCAGGAATCCTTTGCTGGAATCACTCACCAGGGGAAAACCGCGTCTAATTCTTTTGAATAAAGCCGACCTTGCAGACAGCAGGGTAACCGAAAAGTGGATCAGAAAACTCAGTCAGGGGGACAGTATCAAGGCTGTACCTGTCAATTCCAAACAGGCTAAATCATTGAAAAGTATTCCCGGTGAGTGCAGAAATCTCTGCCGGGACAAGAAATGGATCGGCCGGAGACCGGTCATCACCATGATTGTGGGTATTCCCAATGTGGGAAAATCGACGGTCATCAATACCCTGTCGGGAAAGAAGAAGGCTGCCGCCGCCAATAAACCGGGGGTTACCCAGAATATGCAGAGGGTTCCCGTTTCACGGGATCTTCTGGTCCTGGATACTCCGGGAATTCTGTGGCACAAGTTTGAGGATCAGCTTGTAGGAATGAAGCTGGCGGCTCTGGGGTCTATCAAGGATGCGGTTCTCAACATAGATGAGATTGCATTGAGCGCTCTTTTCTATACAAGCCGCGTCTATCCTGAGCTGCTTCAGGGACGATATAAACTGACTGAAGGTGAGGGCATTGATAAGGTTTCGGGAGACCCGGGGACTGCGGAGGCCCATATTCTGCTGGACAGAATTGCGGCCGGAAGGGGACTTCTTCTTCCCGGCGGCAGTCTGGATACGGAAAGAGCCGCCCGGCTCTTTTTGAAGGAGCTGCGGGACGGCCTGATCGGTCAGATCAGTCTGGAAGGGCCGGATGACCCTTCCTCGGGATGGAACATTACTCGGGAAGAGCAATAATCTGCCACTGTCCGTTGACCATGCTGGTCATGAAGACAAGGTTTTCCCCTTTCATAAAATCCTTTTTACCGGGCAGAACTTCCGTTCCCAGAAAGAGATAGCAGCTGCTGTCCGGTTTCCACCGTCTGTTTTCATCAAACCACTGCGGAAAAAGGTCGGCATACTCATCGAAGCTGTACAGGTGATATCTGTAGTTGAGCTTGTACTCTGCAAGTGAATAGGCGCTCAGGTCCATGGCCGGGGGGGCAACGCGATAGCGGCTCTGGCTCAGCCCGGTTTCCAGGCTCCTGAGGTTTTCCGAGAGGGATTTGTAGAATCCCGGGAGATTGCCCTCGATATTGTACCTGACAAAATCAAGAGAAAACTCGGTTGCCTGCTCCCTGATTTTCTGAATATCCTCTCCGGGGACATAGGCGCCGGGGTTCATCAGATCGGCGGGAGAGGAGAAAGCCATCTGCAGCTGGGGAGTTCTTGTTCCTCCCTTCTCGTTTCCTGCAGGAAAGTCCCAGGCTTCCAGTTCTATTTTGTAGATCCTTCCCGGTGCTGAACTGCGCGGGGGGGCAATCAGTCTGACAGAGAGAACTGCATTACCGTCCACGATCATGCCGTTGCCGCTGTAGGGAATGAACCAGTTGCTGCTCTTTTCCTGCCACCGGGACGCTTTTTCCGTCCAGGGAAGGGTAAACACGGGGGCCTGGGCATCCGATTGTTTCAGTTTTACCTGAAGGGTGCTCTGCCCGATCTGGCTGGATTCGTCGATATAGGTTGTTTTTACCCGCCACTTTCTCAATGTCCCGGGAAGAGGGGGCTGTATGCCGTTGAAATCTTCCATATAGATCTGCCGGATTTCCATCCAGCCGCCGTCGCTGTTGACCAGGAAGGGTCTTGAGCTGTGGCTGTCGTAGAGGGTCAATGTTCCGGTGAGCGTCTCTTTCTCCTCCTGGGCACTCAGAGAGAAAGACAGAACGAACAGAAAAAGGACCATCAGTTTTTTTAACATTTTCATCCTCCTGTAGGAGAGGGCCTCTATCCTTTTCAAAAGGCCTCATTACATCATCGGAATATTTGGAAGGATCATCAAGCAACTTGGCATAAAAAAAGCCGGCAGAATATGCCGGCTTTCAATGGACCCAATCTAACTCTACCAGGATGTTTCTTCTTCGCCTCTGGCAATGAGAACCTTTCCCGTTCTTACAACTTCCAGAACACCGAATTTGTCCATCATCTTTCTGACCGCATCGATTTTCGATGATTTTCCGGTAATCTGAAAGGTCATGGTCGTATCGCTGATATCCACATTCCTGCACTTGAAAGCATCGGAAATCTGAAGGATCTCGGTTCTTGTATCGTTGTCGCACCTGACTTTGATAAGGGCCAGTTCTTTCTGAATCACGTCTTCGTCCGAGTATTCACGGGCATGAATGACATCGACAAGTCTGTTGAGCTGCTCCAGCATCAGATGGAGGGTCCGTGAATCTCCTGTGGCTTCAATGTTGATTCTCGAGTATCTGGAGTCCTGAGCCACCGAACCTACAAAACTCTCGATGTTGTAGCCGCGCCGTGCGAAAACAAGAGCAATCCGGATGGTTACTCCCGGCTTGTTTTCAACGTAACAGCTGATGTTGTGTCTCTTCTGCTGGTCGCTCATCAGGTACCTCCCTTGGGTTTCTCTAGCTTTTTCCTCGGCATTGTCAGGAGCATTTTATCCAGACCTGCGCCTGAGGGAACCATGGGAAATACATTGTCGTACTTCTCCACTTCCGCATCGATGATGCAGGGGCCGTCGTTGTAGGCCAGAGCTGCCGAAAGAACCTTCCTTACATCGGCACTTCTTTTAACCCGGAAACCCTTGCAGCCGTAGGCGCTTGCGAGTTTGACAAAGTCGGGATTTCCTTCCAGATCCACACCTGACAGTCTGTTGTCATAGAACATATGCTGCCACTGACGGACCATGCCCAGATAGTTGTTGTTGATCAGGAGAATCTTGACAGGCAGTCTTTCATTGACCGCCGTCGACAGTTCAGGGAGGGTCATCTGAAAACCTCCGTCTCCGACTACGGCGACAACAACCTTGCCCGGGCAGGCCATCTGTGCTCCGATGGCCGCTGGAAAACCGAATCCCATGGTTCCGGCTCCTCCGGAAGAGATCCAGTGTCTGGGATGCTCGGTCTTGAAGAACTGAGCCGCCCACATCTGATGCTGTCCCACATCGGTGGTGACGATGGCGTCGCCGCCCGTCAGACGGGACATCTCTTCAATGATGTGCTGGGCGCGGAGTTTGCCTTCCTTTTTATATTTGAGGGGATACTCTCTCTTGAGTCTTTTGATCTGCTTGACCCATCTCTGGGTGTTTCCCTTTTCGAGAAATCCATAGAGAGAATTCAGGACGGATTTTGCATCTCCAATGATGGAACAGTCGACCTGTACGGTTTTGTTGATCTCAACAGGATCGATATCGATGTGGATCTTTCTGGCATTCAGAAGAAAATCGGAAGGAGATCCTGCAATTCTGTCATCCCACCGGGCGCCTATGGAGACGATGAGATCGCATTCGCACAGGGCCATATTGGCGTAGGCAGTCCCGTGCATGCCCGGCATGCCGAGGTTCAGTTCATGGCTCTCGGGAAAACAGCCCTTTCCGAGGAGGGTATTTGTCACGGGAATCTGCATCTTTTCAACAATGGCATTGATTTCTTTGGACGCACCTGAGATGACGGCACCATGCCCTACCATCAGAATGGGCCGTTCCGCCTGGGAAATCATGCGGGCCGCCTCTTTCACAGCCTCCATATCCCCTTCTTTTCTGATCACATAGCCGGGAAGGGTAAACTCGCCCGAAGTATCCTCATCTATATAGGCACTTGTAATGTTTTTGGGAAGGTCGACTATGACGGGACCGGGACGTCCCGTGCTGGCGATATGAAATGCCTGATTGATGACGGAGGGAATCTCTTCAGCATTTTTTACAAGGAATGAATGCTTCACAATAGGATAGGACATTCCGGAAACATCGGCCTCCTGGAAAGTATCCAGTCCCAGATTGGTTGTCAGCTGCTGTCCGCAGAGAACGACCATGGGAACGGAATCCATCATGGCTGTCATGACACCCGTCAGTGTGTTGGTCGCTCCCGGACCTGATGTGACGAGAACGACGCCGGGTTTTCCGGTAGCCCTTGCATAACCGTCTGCCATATGGGTGGCTCCCTGCTCATGCCTGGTTAAAACAAGCTTCATATCCGACTGTGCCAGAGCGTCAAAAATAGGGATTGCGTTGCCTCCGGGTAATCCGAAGATACATTCAACACCCTGTTCTTTTAAAATATCTATCAACTTGGCGGCGGCAGTACATTGCTTTTTGTTCATGGTGCCTCCTGAAAATTAGGGTATTCACATCTTAGAGTATAATAATTTGGAGGTCAATATAAGTGAATCTTTAAATATCTACAATTAATTGTTGATTTTAGGTGAGATTTTCAGCTTTGTATAAGAATTTCAGGATTTTACTGTGAATTTAATGAGTTTGTCAGAAGTTGGTGGCGCTCGCTGCGCACTTTTAAGTCATATCCGGTCTCTGACGCCGCATTCCGATCGAACAGACCATTGTCTATTTTCACTTTGAGGATACGAATGACAGATTCATCCAGTCTCTCCTGTGTCAGTTCACCGGATTCAAGTGCTTTTTTCAATGAGAACTGAGCTTCCGGAATATTTTCAGGCATAAGAATGATATCTGTTCCCGCCTGAAACGCCTTGAGTGCGGCTGTTCCTGAAGAATAGATATTCTTGATGGCTCCCATATCCATGGCATCGGTGATGATGAGGCCCCGAAAACCGAGTTCTTTTCTCAGGATACGGGTCTGAATTTCATAGGACAGGGAAGCCGGTTCGTCCCGGTTTGTCAGGGCGGGGGCCGAAATGTGTCCGATCATGACAAAGGGACAACCAGCCTCTATGCCCTTCATAAAGGGTATAAAATCTCTTGTATAGAACTCCTCACGGGTGCTTCTGGAAGTGACAGCTCCGTTATGACTGTCTCCTCCCACATTCCCGTGACCGGGAAAATGCTTCAGCACGGGGGCGATGCCCGCCTTCTGAAAACCCCTGACCGAGGCAGCCGTCAAATCTCCCGTGAGTTCGGGATCGCTGCCGAAGGACCTGTTGCCTATGGGATTGTACTTCCCCGGAACGACAACATCGGCAACGGGAGCCATGTTCATGTTGAATCCCAGTTCCTTCATGTCCATTCCCAGAACTTCTGATGCCTGTTCAATCAGCTCTGCCCGGGAGTATGCGGCCATTTCTTCAGCCGGAGGCAGGGAGATGACACCCATCTGTTCGGATTTTCCAAGACGGCTGACCTTGCCGCCTTCCTCATCGGTTGTAATAAAGAGGGGATAAGCGCTTGTTTCCTGCAGGTCACGGATCAGTTTGATCGTCTGAAGGGGGGATTCAAAATTCAGAGAAAAGAGAATGATTCCACCGGGTCTGTATTTGCGTACAAAGGAAGCGACCGTTTCATCTACTTTCAGTGCCGGTTTTCCATAGTCCGTATGCCTGACGGCCAGAATGAACAGCTGTCCTATCTTTTCATCCGTACTCATCCGGTTGACAATATCCATGATCAGAGCAGATTTCTCACCATCGGTGAGCCTGCTGTAAAGCCCGGCCGTCTTATAGTCGAACTGATCTTCGGATTCAACAGTCCCGCTAACAGCCTCTGCAGGGGTTTCCCCTATCGGGGAATTCTCAAAAACGGTCAGATCCTGACCGGTTTTACAGGATAAAAGGAGTGCTAAAGAGAGCGCGATGACAGAAAAAAGCCGTTTCAACGAAAACCCCATTGATGTATTGCTATTTTTGATAATTTAGACCATTTTTAATTTTACCTCCATACGGATAGTTTAAAAAACTCCGCAATTCCGGGTTCCCGAATGGGGCAGTATGAAATGAAGGGAAAATGAAATGGAAAAACTGAACGATGCCAATATCTCGTCAATAATGCCGCTTGTATCGCCAGAGGTATTGAAAGATGAGTTTCCTGTCAATGATGCTTTGAAGAATCACATCATCTCCCACCGTAAGGAAGTCCGTGATATTCTTGAGAAGAAGGACAAGAGGATGCTTGCCATCGTAGGCCCCTGTTCCATCCATGATCCTGCGGCTGCTCTGGAATATGCCGGACGGCTTGTCAAGCTGAGGGAAAAGTTCAAGGAGAGGCTCTGCATCATCATGAGAGTCTACTTTGAAAAGCCGCGTACCGCCCTCGGCTGGAGAGGTCTGATCCTGGATCCCGATTTGGATGACAGCTACAAGCTGGAAAAGGGACTTCGTCTGGCCAGAAAACTCCTCCTCGATATCAATGAGATGGGTCTTCCCGCCGGTTCGGAGATTCTTGACCCCATCGTACCCCAGTACATTTCCGATCTTATCTCCTGGGCCGCCATCGGTGCCAGAACAACCGAATCCCAGACTCACAGAGAGCTCACAAGCGGATTATCCATGCCGGTGGGTTTCAAAAACGGTACCGACGGCAGCATGGATGTCGCCATTAACGGAATCCATTCCGCCATGCATCCCCACAGTTTTATTGGAATCGACAAGTCGGGGCAGACCTGTGTCCTCAGCACCCTGGGAAACAAGACGGGTCATCCGATTCTGCGGGGCGGAAAGCACGGTCCCAACTACTATGAGGAGATCATTGAGGATACGGAAGAGATCCTGATCAAGGAGGGATTGAGACCGGTGATGCTTATAGACTGCAGTCACGAGAACTCCGGTAAAAAGTATTTCCGTCAGGAAAGGGTCATGAATTCCATCATGGAACAGCGCAGGCGCGGTCGGGATTCCATCGTCGGATTCATGCTTGAAAGCAATATTCATGAGGGCAAACAGTCCATACCTGAAGATAAAAGCCAGCTCTCCTACGGCGTATCCATTACGGATGCCTGTATTTCCTTCGAAACAACCGAGGAAATCCTCGGGAATGCCTATGACATACTGGGAGACGGGCTGAAATAGAAAAACCTATCTTCCGGTGGTACCGCATCCGTTCAGGGATGTGATTAATCCGTTGTTTTGACAGGAAATATTCGAATTCAGGGGATTTTGTTCTTGAACGAATTCCCCTAAAAATTTATTCTTCTTTCCGCAAACTCAAGGAACAGGAGATTATGTCTATTTCTGCCAACGAATTAAAAAATGAAGTCATCATAAACAGGATCTGTCACATGATCCATCAATTTCTGGACGGACGCAGCAGCGCTCTTGTCAGACTTGAAAACCAGACTTTGATCAACGGTGAGTCCTGCACCTATTCCATGTCTCTTTCCGAGATCAACAAGCAGTCTCTTGTTCTTGATGAACAGATTCTGACAGTAGCCGGCAGCAGGATGACCCACCGGCACTGGGTATTCTTCAACAGCGAGGGATGGACTCTGGGCAATGCAAACAGAAACAGCATAGCCCTTACAGATGAGACCGTTTCTCTGGAACTTGCGGATCTCCATGACCGTCTTGAATCCATCAGGGCGGGGCAGGCTTCCCGTTTCGATATCCCTGTCACACCCCGGGAGACTCTCCCCTCCGGTGTCTCTCATCTGCTGAAGAACAAATCGTCAAGAGTCTTTACTCTGGCAGCGGCAGGGCTTGTCATGGCCGGCCTTTTTCTTACAATTTTCATCTCAACAATGCAGTACGGCCGGATGCTTAAAACGGTACTGACCCTGAACGATGTCATTGCGACGACATCTGAGAACAACAACGGTACCATTCAGGCCCTGAGTTCCGAGTTGAACAGGATCAATCAGGAGCTGAGCGGGCTGAAGTCTGATGTGTTTCAGGAACAGGAAGCCTTTGAATTCAACAAAAAGCAGACTGCCATGAACCTGCGCTGGCTGGCGTCCCGCTTTCCTAGATCCAGCAGCTCCCGTGCCAGGGCCTATGAATATCTGGCCGACAGAATCGATGAAGCCGGAACCTACGGCGAAATGGTCTATCAGATGTCCCGTCTTCCCGAGAACAACGAGCAGGCTGAGACGCTGATGGCAACGGACAGAAACAACAGACTGTCCATGTCCAATTTTGAACCCGCCATTCCCGGACTGATTCTTCCCGTAAGTTCTGGTCATGCCGATGATGAAAATGTATTCATGATCTCCAGCGGATTCATTGAAAGAAGACTGTCTCCCCTGGGATACGGCGGAATCAAACCTCATCTGGCTGTGGATCTGATCAATCTGGACAACATTATCCGGATTTCCGAGAACAATGAGATCATCAGGGACAGCTCTCTGCCCGGAACGATCCAGTCAGTCTATGACGGTACTGTTATGAAGGCCGGATTCGACTGGGTATACGGCTGGAATGCCGAAGTCAGGCATGAGATAACTCCGGAAGTCAGGGCTCTCTTTCCCGATGCTCTGTTCTGGACCAGTTTCTATGCCCATATGCAGAACATCAATTCGGTTGAGGAAGGACTTCAGGTTCGGGCGGGAGATATGATCGGTCAGATCGGAAACTCGGGAAAATCAACCGGTCCTCATCTGCATTTCGAGTTGAGAGTCTATTCTTCCAAAGGAAGCGAAACCAGCCCTTACGGCAATTTTGACAGGCTGAATCCCTATCAGCGGATCAGTTCAGAAGAAGAGGGGTATTAGGTTTAAAAAGCTGCTCTTCAAAGGGGCAGTTTCACCTTCATTTCTTCAAAAATAAGATAAAGAGCGGGGCAGATCCTCGTGTTCTCAAGCATCTGGGGACTGTATTTCTTCAGTGACATGGTGTCGCTGTGGGGATAGTCCCTGCAGGCTCCGGGCCGGTCGGCATAGACCATACAGAAGTTGTCCTCAAGTATGAAAGGGCAGGGGAGGGCTTTGAAAATATAATCCCCCTCCTCATCAATTCTGAGATAGGTTTCGCTGAAAACACCCGGTTTCATCTTCAGGGTTCTTGAAAGTCTGGTAATATCCCGCTCTCTCAGCAGCGGACCGGTTCCACGGCAGCAGTTGCTGCACTTGAGACAGTCAATCCTTGAAAAAACTTCATCATGAAGCTCTCTCATAAGGCTATCCACACAGCCGGAGTTCTGTTTTTTGAGTTTTTTTATATATTTTCTGTTTTCACTGTACTTCCGGGCGGCCTGATTCAGAAGATTTCTGTACTCGGCGCAGGTATGATCAGTGCTGTCCGCCA
This sequence comes from Spirochaetaceae bacterium, assembly GCA_003249275.1. Next base: position 1,099 of record QKJO01000245.1, on the reverse strand, counting down.
TAGACCTCTTCCGGATCAAAAACAGGAGCATCCGTTTCCACAAGCCGGTCGTTTTTCCAGACCCGGTAGTAACAGCTTCTGTGACCAGTGTGGCAGGCTGCGCCGCCGATCTGACGGACCATGAAAATGACCGAGTCGTTGTCACAGTCCACCCGTATCTCTTTCAGCTCCTGCACATTACCCGAGGATTCTCCCTTTCTCCAGAGCTTTCCCCTGCTTCTTGAAAAGTACACTCCCCGTGAGGTTCGGATCGATTCATCCCAGGCCTCTTTGTTGATATAGGCCTGCATCAATATCTCTCTGGTTTCTGAATCCTGCACGATTACGGGAATCAGTCCGTTTGACTTTTCAAAATCCAGGGGACACTCTGCCATACTGTCATCCTTTTTTACTATTTTTCTGCATTATTCCAGATTCCGTCTTTCATGGAAAGACCGTACCTGGTCTCCAGGAGATTCCTGAGACCTCTGTGCAGGAGACGGGCTGTCTCAGCCAGTTCTCCCGTTTCCTCCCCGTCCGGGAAAGAGGTATCATCCAGCCTGATTCCGGATGTCAGTATATTTTCAAGAAGCATTTTTGCCGCCAGAAAACGTTCATACTTGTCCACGGCAAAGATGAGAGGATCATCGATCATTCCTATAACCTCCCAGGTCACTTGCTCCGCCTGAGAGTACAAACCGGCGTCCTTGTTCTGGTCGCTGAACCGCAGAGGCAGATTTGCAATGATCCTGTCGATGTTTTCGAGAAGCCAGGTGAGGTTGAAAAGTCCCGATCCGCAGTTGAAGAGAATCTTTTTACCCCTGGATTCAAGGACGGCTGCTTCTTCATAACTGATTCCAACCCCGAGATCCACACAGTTCATGGATCCGTCGGCCAGGTTCACCAGAATCCCGCCTTTGACATCCACAGCGGTTTTATAGGATTCGTCAAAACCCGCGGGACTCTTCCTGACGGCCAGGATCGCCAGTTCCAGAGGGTCGGGAAGATATCCGAGATTGTCTATATTCCCCAGGGATATAAACCGGATGCCTCTGTCAAACAGGGATGTCCAGATCTCCTTCAGAACTCGGAAACACTGGCCGTGTCCGCCGGGGAGGGC
>QKJO01000122.1 GCA_003249275.1 Spirochaetaceae bacterium | reverse complement strand
CAGACAAACCCTTGATATTGGATTCTGGTTTCTGAAGGGCAACAGAGATGAGGATATTCTGAAGTTTCTTGAAAACCGTCCCGATGCTCCTTCCGCATCAAATCTCCTGTTCAATACGGACCCGGTCCTTTGCGGCTTCAGAGAGTATGAAGATTTTCTGGAATACCTGAAAGACTTTTATTCCCGGCAGACAAACCCCGAAAGTATGAAGATTTCCGGCTCCGAATCAGCCTTTGTCCTTGTTTCGCCTCTTAAAGACGAAGGGCGACAAACAGACAGAGTCCGATTGATGATGCACACTCCCCTGCCTACCGGAAATTCCCGCTGGCAGCCACCCATTGAAGGTAAAATCTACTACATGATGATCAATGAATGGATACTGGACCGATACTGCGGCATTGAACTCGGACAATCCCCTCTTGGGAATCAGTTCCTTACCCATGAAGACCGGGAAGACGGTATTCCGGCTCGAGACAGAGCCGATTATCTGCTCCTTGTCGGCATTCCTTCCTCCTTCATGAGCCTTCAGCCCATCGATTCATTCGTCAATATTTCGAATGTCAGTCAGGCCTTACAGTTTTTTCCCGGCCAGATCATCAGGGAGAAACTGAAACCGGCCAGTTTTTTTGTGAACAGAAAGATCCGGAAAATTCACAAAAAGGCGGAGAAAGGTCTTAAAACTGCTTACGATATGGTTCTTGGAATGTTTCCGAGTTCAAAGTAATAGAAAAATAAAATCAATTTTTATATACTGGGGTTACTATGATAAAGATTAATGAAAATTATAAGAAACTGCAGGCGTCCTATCTTTTTGTTGAGATAGGCAGAAGAGTTGCTGAATTCCAGAAAAACAATCCTGGAAAGAGCATTATAAAAATGGGTATCGGAGATGTGACAAAACCTCTGCCAGAAGCCTGTCTGAAGGCTTTTCATGAAGGCGTGGATGAAATGGCGTCGGAAGAGACCTTCAAGGGATACGGGCCTGAAAAAGGGTATGAATTTCTGCGCAAAGCCATCGCCGAAAACGATTTTCAGAGCAGATCCGTAAATATAACGGCAGACGATATTTTTGTCAGCGACGGAGCCAAATGCGACACAGGAAATTTTCAGGAACTGTTTTCAATTGATTCCGTTGTTGCCATTCCCGATCCCGTTTATCCGGTTTATGTGGATACCAATGTTATGGCCGGCCGGTCCGGAGACTCGTCCGGCAAGAGGTACAGCGGATTCCGGTATCTGGAAGGAACTCCCGAAAACGGGTTTGTCCCCCCTCCCGGCGATTTAAAAGCAGACCTCATTTATCTCTGCTATCCTAACAATCCTACAGGCGCTGTTGCCACGAGAGAGCAGCTCAAAGAATGGGTTGATTATGCTGCAAAAAATAAATCGCTTATCCTGTTTGATGCGGCTTATGAAGCTTTTATTACAAATCCCGAAATTCCCCACAGTATCTTTGAGATCCCCGGTGCAGACAAAGTAGCTGTAGAGTTCAGAAGTTACTCCAAGACTGCCGGTTTTACCGGTACACGGTGCGCCTATACCGTTATTCCCAAAAACTGTATTGTCTGGGATTCAGAGGGCAATGAGCACTCTCTCCAGAACCTCTGGAACAGACGGCACTCAACAAAATTCAACGGTGTATCCTATCCTGTTCAGAAAGCGGCGGCAGCCATCTATTCGGATGAAGGAAAAGCTCAGGTCAAGGCTCTGATCGACTACTACCTGAACAACGCTTCAATCATTCTCGAAAAAATGACTGAAGCCGGATTTTCATGCACAGGCGGTAAGGATTCTCCTTACATCTGGGTAAACACGGGCAGGGACAGCTGGGAAACCTTCGACCTGATCCTGAACAAGGCCGGCGTAGTCGTCACTCCCGGAAGCGGTTTCGGAAAATGCGGTGAAGGCTTTATCCGTATCAGCGCCTTCAACAGCCTTGAGAATGTTCAGCAGGCGATGAAACGCATCACGGAAGCGTTAAAATAACCAGGTTTTTCATTATGAGATCAAAGGGGTGATTCTGTATCACCCCTTTTTTGTTTTCAGATCCGTTTTTAATCAACAATCAGGCTGTTTTTTCCGATGAACGTAAGTAAGAGACTACTAACTTTCAGGCTGGTTTTATGCAGGAAATAATCTATGATTCGAACATTGAACTCCGCATTGAAAATGACAGACAGCGCTATCTGTCCCTGATCTCATTTTTTGTTTTTACAGCCTTCCTTTTCTCGATTATAAGCCATTTCGGATATTACAATGAACTCTTCAGATTGATGCTTCTGGGGGCAATCGTCTGGCTGAGCATGATGCTCCTTCTCAAATGCGTGAGCAGAAAGATCGGTTCACTTTATCTGTTTGCAGCACTGATCCCTCTGATTCTGCTCGCCCCGCTGTTTATGCTCACGATGAATGACCTATCCGGACTGTCTCCCTATAATATAACCCTCGCTCTGTACGGCGTATTTATTCAATTTACAGTACCCATGGAAAGAAAACATCATACCCTGTTTCAGGTCATTTTCATCACAGAATATGCACTTGTTCTCTTCTTACATGATGGATTTGGATTCCGCGACTACTTCTACAGCGGCGGTTTTCTCCTTCACATCCTGATCGTTTCTCTCGGGATTTCCCGACATGAAAGTGAATCGGAGGGTGAAAAACTGCGGGAATGCAGGACTATTATAAGGCAGTACAAGAACACTTTTTACGACAGGGACGAGGGAGATCCCATGCTGGGAATATTCAACAGATCAGGTGGAATGAAGATCCTGAAACAGATGATGAAATGGGCGGAAAGATACAAGATCCCCCTGACGGTCTGTTATATGGAGCTTCAGGAGAGCCATGATGATTATATCAATACGGTCAGCAGGAAGATTTTCAACCGGATCCGCGAAACCGATACCCTGTTCAGACTGGGAAAGAGCGAGATGCTTCTGATTCTGCCGGACTGCAAAAAACAGAATGCCGCGGAGGTCATCAGCTATATTCAACAGACAAACGAAGAACGAGGCATCAAATATGGTCTGGCAGAT
>QKJO01000098.1 GCA_003249275.1 Spirochaetaceae bacterium | reverse complement strand
GCTCTGAACGAGCGCCGCCCTTAGGCCTTAATGGAACAGTCACCGGGGCTCTAAACGAGCGCCGGTATTGGGGAAAATAGGAGAAAAAAAATGAAACGTTACGGACAGGTCGTCAAAGTCAAAAAAGAAAACATCGAAGCTTACAAATACCACCATGCCCATCCCTGGAAAGAGATCAATGCCATGATCAGTGAGTGCAATATCACCAATTACAGCATCTATCTGAAGGATGACTATCTCTTCGCCTATTTTGAATACGTGGGAACCGATTTCGACGCCGATATGGCCAAGATGGCTGCCGACCCCAAAACCCAGGAGTGGTGGGATCTGATGAAACCCATGCAGAGTCCCCTGGAAACCCGGGAAGAGGGTGAGTGGTGGTCCGATATGGAAGAAGTTTATCACCTGGACTGATTTGAGAAGGAGAGGTCATAAAAAATGCTGCATGATCCCAGCCATCATACTGTTTACCCCGTAGCGAAGGAGATTCATCTCAACTCGAAGGAACGGGACATTCTTAAGACGCTGGGGGAGCAGTATGCTGAAATTGCCTCTCTCCCTGTTCACAAGGAAAAAGCCGCTCTCTGGAGAGACCTGAACGACCTTAAATCTCAGAGACCCATGGTCTGGATCAACGAGATTCCCTGGCATGAGATGAATGTGAACGATGAACTGACCCTTGTCTGCGAGCAGACCTGGGCCAGAGATCTGGAAGATAAACTGAGAAAGACTATCTACCAGTGGAAACATCTGCCCGGCGATATGGTCGTAAATCCCTGGTTCGAATGCGAAAAGGTCATTCACAGCACCGATTTCGGCATCATGGAACAGACCGACATCGCCCGGACCGATGATGCCAACGATATCGTCTCCCGGCATTTTCAGATCCAGATCAGCGAACCCGAAGATATTGAAAAGATCAAAATGCCCGTGATCACTCACAACGAGAAAGCCACCCGTTTCAGTTTTGAGATGATGAACGAGGTCCTGGGAGACATCCTGCCCGTCAGACTTGTCGGTCAGAGCCATATCTGGTATACCCCCTGGGACTATCTTATCCGATGGTGGGGCGTATCGGAGGCCATGATGGATCTGATCCTGAGGCCACAGATGGTGCATGATGCGGTGGACCGGATGGTTCAGGCCTGGATGACCGAACTTGATCAGTTCGCGGAGCAGAATCTTCTCACTCTGGACTGCAATAATACACGGATCGGATCGGGGGGATACGGCTACTGCAGTGAACTTCCCGGAAAAGACTATGATCCGGATCATGTGAAACCTCATAACATGTGGGGCTGTTCCAATGCGCAGATCTTTTCCGATGTTTCTCCCGAGATGCACTGGGACTTCGCCATTGACCACGATCTGCCCTGGCTCTCCCGCTGGGGACTGACCTATTACGGCTGCTGCGAACCCCTGGCGGGAAAGATGGAGCAGCTCAGGAAGATCCCGAATCTGAGGAAAATCTCCTGCAGCCCCTGGAATGATACGAAGCGTGCCGTTAAAGAGATTCAGGATGACTACGTGATCAGCCGGAAACCGAATCCCGCCGTCTTTGCGACGACTGAATGGGACCCCGGTGAAGCCCGCAGACAGATCCGGGATTTCCTGACCGAGGCGGACGGCAACTGCCATATCGAACTGATTATGAAAGATATCTCCACAGTCGGCTACAAGCCCGAGAGGCTCTGGCACTGGGCGGAGATCGCCATGGAAGAGGTCCGGAATTATCCCTCAAGATAGAGACGGAACCACTTTGTTTTTTTACATGTGTTTCAATATTTTTTACCCTTGCCTGGTTCGGCTTATGAATAGTATGATTTTTTTAAATCGTTAATAAGCAAGTAAATATAATAGGAGTTTCCTGATGGAAAGAACGGAAAACTGTCTGAAAAAACTGGATAGAATCAATAAGACACTGAGGCATGAAGAGGCGGACAGAGTTCCGATCAGCGATTTCTTCTGGCTTACTTTTATAGACCGGTGGAGACAGGAGCTGGGCCTGGCTTCGGACGTCAGCCCCTACAAATATTACGATCTGGACTGGATCAGCGCCATGCCCAACCTGGACCCCCATATCAAGGATTTTGAAGTCATCAAAAACACCGAAGATGAAGAGATCGTCCGGACCGGGTTTGAGGCCATCATCCGCCATAAAAAGGGCGCCCAGATGCCCTATTTTGAAAAATTCGAGACCGATACGGTCGAAAAAATGCTGGCTTTTGAGTTCGATGACCCCTGGGATGAAAGACGCTACTTCAAGGCCGGGGACAACCAGCTCAACGGTGTCTCGGAAGTCATAAGCCGGAATACACCCGCCTGGACGGAAACCGTCAAATCCCTGTACGGCGACTTCCCCGTGTACGGATCGGTCTGCGAAGGAATGGAGCAGGGATGGAGAATCATCGGTTCCGAGAACATCCTCCTCTGGTCGGCCCTCTATCCGGATGAACTGGAAACCTTTCTGAACCGGGTCCACAACTTCAACCTGGAGTGCATGAAAGCCCAGTACAAGGCCATCGACGGCAAGCTGGACGGATTTATAATCTACGGCGACGTGGCCTATGTGAACGGAATGCTCTTCTCTCCCGATACCTGGAGACGTTTTTTCAAACCCGGACTGAAGGCTCAGATCGATTTCTGTCACAGCAAAGGTCTGCCCGTCATCTATCACGGATGCGGTAACTCAACCGATATCTGGCCCGACCTGATCGAGATCGGACTGGACTGCTACAACCCCCTGGAAGCCAAGTCGGGCATGGATGTTGTTGAAAAACGACAGACCTTCGGCCACAATATGGCCTTCTGCGGAAATATCGATGTCATGAAATGGGCCGATGCGCCTCTGGATGAGCTGGAAGGAGAGGTTCTGAGAAAGATGAACGCAGCCAAGGGCGGCGGATACATCGTCCAGTCCGATCACTCGGTCCCCAGCAATGTCAGCGCCGAACGATACGAGTTTGTCTACAATCTTGTCAAGAAACACGGAACCTATCCCCTGGACCTGGGCAAGTGGGACATCCCCGAAATGAAGTGATCTCTACTTTTTGTTCTGATTGATAAAATCGCTGGCTGACAGCCCGGTGAGCTTCTTGAAGATCTTGTAGAAGTAAGCCGGGTCTGTATAGCCCAGTTCCACAGCCACCTTGTTGATGGCCACATTTTCTCCCAGCAGGGAGAGTTTCGCCTTTTCCACTCTTTTTCCGTTCAGATAGTCATTGAATTTAGTTCCCGTCTCTTTTCTGAACACCTGGCCCAGATAGGCCTGGGATATGGAAAACTGATAGGCCAGGGATTTGAGTGAGAGGGGCTCCATATAGTGATGGTCCACGTATTCGATGATCTCCTGGATGGGGGTCATTCTGTTGATCTTGGCCAGTTTCGCCGCAATGATCTGCTGGCAGAGGTTGTTCAGCCACTCCAGGACCGAACTGATGTCGTTGTCCTTGAACAGATGCTTGACCAGACCCTCGTAGCTTCCCAGAGAATCCTCCACCGAAAGACCGTCGTTTTTCAGGATTATGATCATGCCCGTCAGAATTTCAAGGCAGATCCCCTGAAATATTTCGGAGGGAATGACATGGCTCTTCAGCAGTTTGGCATAAAGGTCTCCGAAGAAGTTGTAGCTCCCCTTCCAGTTGAACTCCCGGATGGCCGTGTAGAGGTGTTCCAGATTGAGGGAACTGACCTGAGGGACGGGGTGGAGAAAATCAGAGGCATCGTCGGCGGTGATTATATGCTTGGGAAGGTAGCGAACCGGTTCCACCGGCAGCCCGTCGAACCAGTCGATGATGGTCTGGATGGCCGTTTCGCCGTCGATGACGGCGGACTGATAGGACGAGGCATACAACCTGCCGCTGAGGATCAGTTCAAGACCCATCAGACTGCTTCCGGCGGCAACACACACGATGTCCTCCCGTCCTTTTTCCATCAGAACCCTGGACACCTCTTTCATTGTTTCACCGTCATCGGCACTGAAGATTCCCCTGAGACCGGGGCCGAATTTATCGATCCAGCTGCTGACCGTCTCTGCCGCGTCCCCGGGTATCATTCCCGGTTTTGCATCCAGCAGCACCATTTCGGGTGCATAATCCTTCAATTCCGTGATGGGTCCCCAGGTCCTTGCATAATGGCTGGAATTCCCCTCGTAATGCTGGAGGATGGCGTATCCTCCCTTTTTATCCAGCCTGTCCGCCAGGGTCCGGGCCAGAAGCCGGCTCTGCCCCCAGTCGTCAGGACCGGTCCAGGCCAGGAGATACTGGTGGCCCTCATTGTCTGCAAGAAAGTTTCCACCCACTACGGGAATTCCCGCTCTGTTTATCCTCCTGTACCAGTCGTTGCTTCTGTCCTGATTCTCAGGATTGAGAAGGATGATATCGGGATTCAGGGCAATGGCCTGGTCCACATTGGCGTCGAATCGGTCGTCGTCCCACTGGGAACTGAGGATCGTCAGCTCGATTCCTGCTTCCCGGCACTTCTCGCCGATCGTTTTGGTATAGAGGCTCATATAGGGATGTTTGTGTCCCGGCTCCAGATAGATCAGCCGCTTGCCGAAGGCGCCGTCACGGGGTGACTCGGGTATGTTCAGCTTCGGTTTGTTCCAGCCGGAAAACTCCCGGTCATACCAGTAACCTCTGTCGTCGCGGGAGAGAATTTCCGTATTTTCCGGGGGAAGGGGGAGCTCTTTTTCAGTCGAACCCCACAGGACCAGAAACTGACCCTGATTGTTTCTCTTCAGGCTGACCGATTGTATCCGGGGGATCATTGTTTGGGACATGGCAGAGAGTATAGCATGGTTTTTTTAAAATTACAGGCCCGTCTTTGGTACTCTGCCGGCGGAAAAAGAGAGACAGAACCGCCTAAAAGGGCGGCTGTCTGCCATCCGTGAGTCCGGGATCAGGGATGATCGGTAATTTCGGGGAAATGAATTATAATGTTTATACAGAGACCGATGACGGATAAGGAGAGACATATGAGTATACCCGAACTGGTGGAACAGCATCTGCAGAATATCTTCAAGAGCTCCGATGAGGAGTGGACCAGGACCGATGACGCCTTTGAGAGGCTGTGCGGGGGCTGGGAGAAAAAGGAGAGGCTCTTTACCGAACAGATCCGGCTTCTGGATATGAAGGAAGAGAAGGAGATCGGCCCTGAAGATCCCCGATGCATGCTGTTTCTCACCTTTTCAGGGTCTCTCATAAGTCTGGGATACGGTCAGGAGCGCTGGATGGAGTACGCCAGCATCAAGCTCAGAACCGATGTGCCGGATATTCTCAGATGCGATGCCACATCTCTTTCCGGACCCGCCGCCTACGGCCAGCCGGCCCGGTTCTCCGAAGGTCCCCTGAAACACACCTCCGCCCTCTACCGAATCGTCGTGTGCGGAGAGGACGTCCCCCCGAAGGAACAGGAAAAGAGGGTCCGGGAGGCCACGGTGTTCCTTACAAACTCGTTCATCCATCTCAACCGGGACCTGACCCTTTCACTGGGGGCCCAGGATGCGGAGCAGTTTACAAAGAAAAATATTATCTCCTATCTGGCCCGGAAGAGCGGGCTGACAAGGGAGAAAGTGACTGAGCTGACGGACGACTATGTGTCCATGCTGGAAACGGGAATGCTGCTGGGAAAGAAAGTCTCTCTGGGCAGGCTCGGCCGTTTCTCCCTCTCCTTCAAACCCAGCCGGAAGGCCAGGGTAGGGCGGAATCCCAAAACGGGAGAGGAGATGACCATTCCCGCCAGAGAGGCCTGCTGGAGTCCCGTTTTCAAGTTCTCATCCTCCAGCAAGGAGAAGACGGCGGTCCTCCCCCTGCCTGATATTGACGAGGAATAGGGGCCGACGGAGAGCAAAACCCTACTCGAGAGTGATGTCGGCGGAACAGGCTGTCTCTCCGCTGCTGAATCCCAGAATGATTGTAAATTCTCCCGGTTCCAGCACCCAGTCGGAAGCCTCGGGATCGTAGTACATGAAATCCCTCTTTTTCAGGCTGAAGGAGACCTTCTCCGACTTGCCCGGCTTCAGAAACACCTTCTCAAATCCCTTCAGCTCCTTTTCAGGCCTGTAGAGCCGGCTCTCTGCGTCGTGCACATAGAGCTGCAGAACGGCGGCGCCTTCCCGGCCGCCCGTATTTTCAACCTGACAGACAGCCGTGACATACTCGTCCTCCTTCAGGGGAAGGGACACTTTGAGTGACCGGCAGCCGAAGGTTGTATAGGAGAGTCCGTAGCCGAAGGGAAACTGAGGCTGAGTCCGGGAAGTCGTAAAGTGGCGGTATCCAACATTCAGACCTTCACCGTACTCCATGGTTCTCATCCTGCGTACCATCGGGTTGCCCTGTCCGGTGAATACCTGGCCGGGGGAGGTCTTTTCGGGGTCGCTGACATAGAAGGAGGTGCTTGCAAAGTCGGCCCAGTTTTTCGCCATGGTGAAGGGGAGACGGCCTGAAGGATTGGTCTCGCCGAAAAGAAGGGACGCCAGGGCCGGCCCGGCGCTTTCTCCCAGGTAGAAGGTGTGGATCAGTCCCTTGACCGCTCCCAGCCAGGAAGAGGACTCTACGCCCCCGCCGGCGGTCAGAGTAACGATGAGATTTTCATTCAGAAGACCGATGTTTCCTATCTCTTCTCCCTGTCTGCCCGGCAGTTCCCAGCTCCTGTCCCAGCATTCGCTCTCCTCAATGTGATTGAATCCGGCGCAATAGAGGACAATATCCGCCTTCCTGATTCTGACCCTGTCTGATTCATTGAAAGCCCTCTCTTCCGACCAGGGCAGATGTTCTACATTCCAGCGGGAGTCGAAGTTTCTGAGTCCCGTCAGAAAATCAGTGCCCCGCTGTGTATGGACATAGCTGCTTCCTCCTCCCCCCGTTTCCGTTCCCGACGCCATGCGTCCGGTGACCAGAATGGTTCCCCCTCTCTCCCTGTCCAGGGGAAGAAGGGCATCCCTGTTTTTCAGGAGAACCATACCCTCGGCGGCAGCCTGCAGAGCCGTCTCCCTGTGCTCGGGACAGGAGAAACGGGCGGAACTGTCGATCTGAGGACGATGGTATACCCCCTTTTTCAGCAGGGTCAGGAGAAGAGGACGGATGAATAGATCCAGTTCCTCTTCCGAGACAATGCCTTTCCTGATCAAACCTTTTATTTTCTTCTCCGACAGCCATTTACCCGATGGCATTTCCAGGTTGAGTCCGCTTTTCAGGGCTCCGGCAGTGGAGTAAAGGCTGTTCCAGTCGGAGATGACGAAGCCCTCGAAACCCCACTCTTCCCGGAGGATCTCCGTGAGGAGCCGGCGGTTTTCACTGGCCCAGACACCGTTGACGGGGTTGTAGGAACTCATAACCGCAAGGGTTTTTCCCTCTTTCACAGCCATTTCAAAAGGAAGCAGGTAGATTTCCCTCAGAGTCCGTTCATCCACATTGCTGCTCAGCTTGTGACGGTCGTACTCGGAGTTGTTGCAGGCAAAGTGCTTCACAGTGGTGATCACACCGCTCTCCTGGGCACCCTGAATATAGGAGGATGCCATCTTTCCCGCCAGATAGGGGTCTTCTCCCATGTATTCGAAATTTCGTCCGTTGGTGGGCACTCTGTAGATATTTACACCCGGACCGAGGAGAACGGATATCCCCTTGTGCCGGAATTCCTCCCCGATATGGGAACCGATTTTCCTGATCAGAGACCTGTTCCAGGTGGCTGCCATCAGGACGGGAGCCGGAAAGGCCGTTCCGCCGGGGAAGCAGCGCATTCCCGCCGAGGCGTCGCTGCACCAGATGCTGGGAAGACCCAGCCTTTCAAGAGGGTGGATGCCGAGCTTTTTATACCCGCCGGCAAATCGGATTTTTTCCTCCAGGGTCATATCCGAAAGCAGGCTGTCACACAGCTCTTCCCCGGGTCTGCCGTCATCGGGAAGTCCCCTGAAATCCATATCCTCCACATTTTCTCTGTGCATGGCGACGCTGTCGCCGTCTTCCACTCCGTCCATCTTGCGGCTGACGAACAGTTTAAGTTTGTATTGGGATGTCATCACACTTACTCCTGTCTGAGTTCCTCTTCATTATTGTCCGTTTATGTCTTCCGGTCCAATGAAATCATAATTTACAGGCCTCTGCCAAACCCGGTGATCAGTTGTTCACAGGTTTTATATATGCTAAGATCAAGTCAATGATAAGGAAGATTTTTATGAAAATACGGATTCTCCCCTTTCTTGCTGTTTTCTTCATTACACTTGCAGTGCCGGGATTTTCAATCCAGCCCGGTGAAGAAGTACCCGGATTTTCGGTTGTCTCCGGTTCGGGGCAGATGCTTATCAGAAATGACATCCGGGAGCAGACAGTTCTCCTGTTTTATGAAGACCGCAATCAACTGGATTCCAACAAAACCCTGAAGGAATATATTGAGTCCCTTGATCTGGATACGGATACAACCATGGTTATCGTCATCGTTGACTGTTCAGATGTGGGTCTCTTCAAAAAGCTCTGGGAGGATAAACTTGTTGACTATTCCCGGAAATCCAGACAGCCGGTCTACGGTGACTGGAACGGCAAAATGAAGGATAAATTCCATTTTCAGGACGATACGTCCTCCTTTTTAATCATCAATCCCTCCGGAAAGGTCGTCTATGCGGCGACAGGCGATGTGGCCGCTGAAAAGTTTTCCGCCGTCTCCGGACTTCTCAAATAGGGGTCCTGCATTCGGTAATGAGAAAAAAACTCTATCTGTCGGATAAACAGATCCTGTTCCTCTACTTTCTGACCCTGATTCTGGCGGGGTGGGGTCTTCTTCTGCTTCCCTCCTCAGGCAGGTTCGGGTCCATCCCCGTTCTCGACGCTCTGTTTACCGCGGTTTCCGCCGTCTGTGTGACCGGTTTGTCGACCATACCCACGGATCAGTTCTCCCGGCCGGGTCAGCTGGTCATTCTCTTCCTGATCCAGTCGGGCGGCCTGGGATTCATTACCTTTTCCACGGTTTACCTCTTTTTTCCGGGCAGCCGGTTCTCATTCAGCAACATGGCCATCATTCAGGAATACTACGGTTCCGAGCATATTCAGAGACCGGAAAAGATTGTCAGGAGAATTCTGGTTTCCACTTTATTGATCGAGCTGACGGGAATCCTGATTATTTTTGCAGGCATGCTGCGGCAGGGAGTGGATCACCCGTTCTATTCGTCCGTGTTCCACGGTATCTCCGCCTTCTGCAACGCGGGATTTTCCCTCTATCCCGACAGCCTGACCGGATTCCGTAACAACCCTCTGGTCATGACAGGAGTCGCCCTGATGATTGTAACCGGAGGCCTGGGGTTCATGGTCCTCTGGAATCTGTTCCGAAAGATACAGTCTCCCCGCAAGGTCCGGCTCAGGTATCACACAAAGGTCATGATCCTCTGTACGGGGATTCTGCTGGTGTTCGGATTCACAGTCTACTTTCTTGTGGAGAGAAACCGTCTTTTCGGGGATATGAATACCCCTGATGCTCTGGCTGCGGCCCTGTTTCAATCCATCACCACGAGAACCGCCGGATTCAACACGGTGGAACAGTCGGGCTATTCGGCTCCCTCCTATATCCTGAATATAGTGCTGATGCTGATCGGCGGAGGATCCGGCTCCACGGCGGGGGGGCTGAAGGTTTCTACCGCCTTTCTCCTCTTTCTGATCATGGTCAAGGGAATCGACGACAACGGGGAGGTTCCCTTTCTGAAGAGAAGGATCAGCCGTGACCTTCTCAGCAAAGCATCACTGTACTTCATGAAAGCCATGACCATTCTGGTTCTCAGTGTCTTTCTGGTTTCCCTGTTCGAATCTCTCCGATGGTCCGAATCTTTCGGTTTTCAGGAGATCCTCTTCGAATGCGTTTCCGCACTGGGAACCGTCGGCCTCTCCATGGGGATCACGGCGGACCTGGGAGAACTGAGTAAACTGGTCCTGATCTGTACAATGTTTGCCGGTCGTATCGGACTGTTCGCTATCATTATTCCGGTCACAAGGCCGGAAACCATATACAATATACGCTATCCCGAAGGTGAGGTGCTGATAGGATGAAGAAACAACTGGCCATCATTGGTTTAAGCTCATTTACACTGAGAATACTGGAACAGCTGGAATCCACCGATTGCGAAATCCTGCTGATCGACAAGGATCCTGAAACCATCAATGCCTACAAAGACAGGGTCAACCGTTCCTTTATCGCCGATGTCCTCAACGAATCTACAATTCAGCGCCTGATTCCGGCGGATATCGATGCGGTCATTGTTGATCCGGGCGACAGGATCGAGGTTTCCATTCTGGTGACCAACTATCTGAAAAAGATGGGCGTCAAAAAGATCTTTGTCAGGGCGGAAACGGATGAACACGGTGAGATTCTGCGTATGGTCGGGGCGGAGCATATCGTCTATCCCAACCGGGAAGCCGCCATCAGGCTTGCTCCGCTTCTCCTCTCCTCCCATCTCCTCAGCTACATCCCCCTCAGCCCCGAGATGGTCCTCGCGGAAGTGAAGGCTCCCCCCTCTGTGGTGGGTAAAAAGCTGATGGAGGCGGGTATTCGGGATGAAAAGAATCTCAATGTCGTAGGTCTCAGAGGCAGTTCCGCCGAAAACGGCTACAGATTTGTCTCACCCGATTATATCTTCAAAGAGGATGATATCCTTCTTATAGCCGGAGCTGAAAAGGATGTCAGGCTGTTTTCCGATACCCCCATTACGGCGAAGAAACCCGGTATGGGTTCCGTATTCGCAAGGCTTTTCTCCCGCTGACAATCTCTTTCCCGAACCTGCCTTTCCCCTGATCGTAAGTTATCCAAAAAAAAAAGCAGACCCGAAGGTCTGCTTTTTCTATATAAACAGAAAGCAGCTCCCCGGGGGGAACGGCTTTCCGGTTTGCTCCGTTTCTGCATCAGCAGAAAACTTACATGATCTCTCCGATTTTCTTGAAGAAATCCCATCTCTTTTTGGCATCCTTTTCCGCTTCGGCATAGAGTGCCTCGGCTTCAGAGGGCGCTGTCTTGAGAAGAGCAGTGTAGCGTCTTTCGCTGCGGATGAAATCCTGGAAGTTTTCTGTAGGATCTTTGGCATCCCAGGAGAACTTCTTTCCTTCTTCCATAGCGGGGTTGTAGCGGTACAGAGGCCAGTAACCGCAGTCAACGGCTCTCTTTTCTTCGGTCTGTGTCTTCATCATGTCGATACCGTGAGCGATACAGGGTGCGTAGGCAAAGATGATGGAGGGACCGTCGTAGGCTGCCGCTTCCATAAGGGCTTTCTGAGCATGCTGTCTGTTGGAACCCAGAGCGATGGAGGCTACGTAAACGTAACCGTAGCTCATGGCCATGAGGCTCATGTTCTTTTTGCCCAGTCTCATACCGGCAGCTGCAAAGTTGGCAACGGCGGCGATGGGAGTAGACTTGGAAGCCTGTCCACCGGTGTTGGAGTA
>QKJO01000203.1 GCA_003249275.1 Spirochaetaceae bacterium | reverse complement strand
ACCCCGATAAAGAAGCTTTTAGTCAGGGAACCATCAAGCTTGACAAGGACGACTACAACAAGGCCCTGACCTATTTCTGCAAAGAGATGGGCTGGGATGAAGTGACCGGTCTTCCCACCAGAGCCACTCTTGAAAAAATGGATCTTAAGGATGTAGCCGATCAGCTCGAATCACTGAAGCTGATCTGATTTCTGATTTATGAAGAATGATTTAATAAAAGGGATTCTTCTGGATGCGGTGAAAGCCGCTTCGGGGGAATCCCGTCTTATCGACGATCTGGAACTGACGGCCCTCTGTGCCGGTCAGGTTCCGGATGATATTCAACTGTCAAATGCCTCCGTCCGTGAGACTCTGGATATTCTGAACAGAGATGATGCCTCTTCCGTCTGTGTACTGACAGGGAAAGAACGTCTCCGCTGTTATGATTCATCCGTCATGAGTTCCTCCTACGGGGAGGCATTGAATTTTGCCGCCGAAGGCAACAGTCTCAGTATGATCTCGGAAACCGTCCGCAAAGAGTCCAGGCTCTACCCCCGCCCCTGTCTGACGGATATATTTCTGGCCGCCCCCTACAATCTGGATGCCGGAATATTGAAGGAAACCATCGGGATTCTGGAACTGGACAGTTCCGAATTCTCAGACATCTGCCGTACTGCGGCCTCCAACGGAGATGTTTATCTTTACTCCGACCTGTATCTGAATAAAGCAAGAGCTGAGTACCTGGCCGAATGGAATTCAGTGACCAGCCTGGAGTGCCAGTAGATGATTATAAAAGACTTCTCCTGTTTGACCGAGCCGCAGGTGGAAGAAAACGAAGTAACCCTTTTAATCGGTGATGAACCGGTGCAGAATTTTCTCTGCACCCCCGAAGCTCTGGAGGAGCTGGCGGTGGGCCACCTTTACTGCCGTGAGATGATCACCTCGGCAGAACAGATCTCCCGGATAGACATAAAGGCAGGCGAAAAGGACGGCCTGATGCTGTACACAATCAGAGTTCAGCTGAACGAAGACCTCCAGACCTCCGGCAGACAGCCGGAACCGGTTCCCTTTCCCTCCCTCCCGGAGCTTCAGGCTCTTGCCGACCGGATCAAGGATATGGCCGGCAAATATCACGGACACGGAGGGGTGCATTGCGCCTGTCTCTCCGACGGCCGGGATACGGTCGCCCTTTTTGAGGATGTGGGACGGCACAATGCCTTCGACAAGGCCATCGGTTCTGCGGTGATGAAAGGGTTGGATCCTTCAAAACTGATCTACTTTTCCTCCGGAAGAATCAACTCCGAAATTGCCGAGAAAGCGGCCGTCTGCAACCTGCCTCTTCTGGTCAGCAGGAGCATTGCGACCAACCGGGCCTGCGCGATTGTCAGGAAAACAGGCAGCTGCATCATAGGCAGAATTGAATCAAAAACTCCCATCCTGTATACTGCCCCTGCACGAGAGGCGGAATGAAAAAGAAAAACAGGAAAAAGGATGCCGATCTGCTTGAAACGCAGCCCGTCCTGACCCATATCAAAGAGCTGAGAACCGTATTCATAGTCTCGACCATCGCCCTGATCATAGGCAGCTGTATCAGCCTGTATTTTTTTGATCCTATCATTGATTTTCTCTATCAGCCCTTCAGCACAATGGAAGGACTGGAAACCTCGGATACTCTCTTTGTCAACTTTCTCTTTGAAGGGTTTGTTACAAAGCTTAAAATATCGGTCATGGCGGGCCTTACTCTGGCGGCTCCCGTGATCATCTTCATGCTTGTCCGGTTTACTCTGCCCGCCCTGAGGAGAAAGGAAAAAAACGTTCTCTTCGGCGCCTTGTTCTGCGGCTCCGCCCTTGTACTGGTCGGCTTCTATTACGGCTATTATTACATCCTGCCCCTGACCGTGAAATTCTTTACAAGCAGCGGCTTCCTGCCCGCCAATGTGGGATTCATGCTGAACTATCAGAAGAATGTGATCTACATTTTCCGTTTCATCCTGATGATCATGCTGAGTTTTCAGTTTCCCATACTTCTGGAAGTGCTTCTGGTTCTCAATGTATTCTCCCGCAAGGCCCTGTTCAGAGCAAGCCGCTATGTCATCGTCCTTGTCTTCATCGTGTCCGCTATCATCACACCCCCGGACTTTGTATCCCAGTGCATCATTTCCCTGCCTCTGATCGTGCTCTATTTCTGTGCCATTTTCATAGCGAAGGTATTTCATTTCGGCGAAGGAGAAGCAGTAAAAGAATGAACGGAATCGGTTTCCAGGAGATCCTGGTCATCCTGGCGCTTGTCGTTTTACTCATCCGCCCTCAGGAACTGCCCGTTATATTCAGGAAACTGGGAAAGATATGGGCCAGGGTCTACTACTATTACACAATGGTAAAGAAAGAACTCAGGAGCATGGAAAAGGAGATCGGCATTGAAGAGGAGATGAAGGAGATCCGGGCCATCAATGCCCGAATGAAGAGTGAAATTGCCAATTTTGACCGGGCTCTCAAAGAGACTCCGGATGTGAGTGTTTCTGCAGAGAAAAAACCGGAAAAGCCGTCAGAACCCGAAGGCCCGAAGGCCTGAATCAAATCAATCCCGGGGCGTTCTTAAGCCCCTTCAGATCATTGGAGGAATTATGTTAGGTTCATCAGAAGTAATGGTAATCGGAGGAGTCATCGTACTTCTCTTCGGAGCGTCCGCCATCCCCAAATTTGCCCGCAGTCTGGGCAAGGCCAAGAAGGAATTCAAGGAAGGCATGGAAGAGGCGGCTTCGGAAGAAGACAATTCCAAAGATAAAAAAGCGGAAGACAAAGAGAAATAACGGGAACCGCCCCGTGAGTCGGAACTGTCTTTCTCTTTTGTCTGTTCCGAATCCTGCCGACTTTCCGGCCGGGGCCGTGTCCGGGTTATTCGACTGAAGTCATGGAAAAAACGAATGCCGTCAGGCTTCTGGAACAGAAGAACATCCCCTTTGAACTTGTCAGTTATGAGGTGGACGAAGCCGATCTGAGCGCCCTCGCGGTCGCTGCAAAAACGGATCTGGACATCGACCGTATCTTCAAAACCCTGGTCC
>QKJO01000240.1 GCA_003249275.1 Spirochaetaceae bacterium | reverse complement strand
CAATTCCCGAACCTCTCAAAATGAGACTAATAATGGTCATCCAGAACCGGCTTTTCGGGGATATTATGATTAAAGCCAGAAATACGGAAGAAGAGAGTACGAAATATGAACCTCAATCAGGAACGATCAATAATTGAAGCTGCCCTTTTCCTGGAAAGCGAACCGGTTACAATTCAGCATCTTGTCAAAGTCACCGGGCTGTCCAGGGATGTCATCGCCGAAGTGCTTGAAGAACTGAGCACCCATTATGCCGGCGAAGAACACGGCATTCAGCTGAATGAAGTCCAGGGCGGTTATATCCTGGCGGCCAAGGAAACCCTCTGGGATAATCTGAAAGAGTATTACGGCAAAAAAAATGAAGAGAAATTGTCCAGGGCCGCTATGGAAACTTTATCCATAATCGCCTATTCTCAACCGCTGACCAAAGCGGAGATAGAAAATATCAGAGGAGTCAGTTCCGACGGTATGATCCGTCTGCTGATGAAACGATCCCTGATCCGGGAAGTCGGTAAAAAGGATGTTCCCGGAAAACCCATCCAGTATGGAACATCAAAAGAGTTCCTGAAGCTTTTCAGGTTAAAAAGTATTGCTGATCTGCCCAAGCTGGATGAGGTGGAACAGAAAAGGTTTGAATTGAATGGATGATAAAGAAGACCTGCTGAGACTGCAGGTATACCTGGCCCGCTGCGGCGTAGGCAGCCGCCGGAAGTGTGAAGAATATATAAGTGAAGGTCGGGTTACAGTCAACGGGAAAGCCGTACTGACTCCCGGAGTGAAGGTAGGAGCGGATGATGAGGTCTGCTATAACGGCCGTCCCGTCCATCCTGAAAAAGAATTTGTCTATATAGCGCTCCATAAACCGTCGGGATTTATTTGCTCCAACGAAGACCGTGAAGGGCGCCCTCTGGCGATCAGTCTTCTTGCGGATGCATCGAACAGAAGGCTGTACAATGTCGGCCGGCTGGACTATATGACATCGGGCCTGATTTTTTTTACAAACGACGGTGATTTTTCAAAGCTAATGACCCATCCATCTTCCCACGTGGAGAAAGAGTATATCGTTACCACAAAAAAAGAGATTCCCAAAGAACTGATGGAACAGTTTAAAAAGGGGATTTCCGTTCAGGGTGAATACTTCAGGCTCAAACACTACACCTTCAAAGGATCAAGAACTGTCAGTATTGTTCTGGAAGAGGGTAAGAACAAGGAACTCCGAAAGGTATTCCTGTCCAGAAATATAACTCTGAAAAGCATTCACAGAATCAGAATAGGAAATGTTAAACTGACGGGACTGGCCCCGGGCCATTTCCGGAAGCTCACAGCCAAAGAAATCGATCAGCTCAAGAAGCAGGCACTGGAAAAGAAGAATTCCTCTCCCAGGAGCCGGACATGATAGTCGCCATCGACGGTCCAGCGGGTGTCGGCAAGAGTTCAATCGCCTCCCGGATCGCTTCAAAGCTGGGATATTTCAATCTGAATTCGGGCAATTTCTACAGAGCCGTCGCCCTGCTTATTTTAAGGAACAATATTTCCTTTTCAGATGAAAAAGCGGCCCTGGGGACGGCGGAGTCGGCAGAGATGGAAATCCGGTCATCCAGGCTCCATCTGAATGGAGAGGATGTGGAGGACCTCCTGCACAGCGACAGCATCGATAAGATTGTCGCCCAGGTCTCCGCCATAGTACCCATAAGACATGTTGTAAACCGGAAGCTCAGACAGATCGGCGAATCCATTGATCTGGTGGCGGAGGGCCGGGATATGACGACTGTCGTCTTTCCCCATGCCGAAGTAAAGGTCTTTCTTGATGCCTCACCGGAAGTCAGGGCCAGAAGACGTCTGGATCAGGGGGTCAGCGACCTCAGTTATGAGGCGATTCTGGACGGAATCAGGAAAAGAGATGTCATCGACAGGAACAAGAAAGAGGGCAGTCTTATCCTTGCCGAGGACGCTCTTTATTTAGATACATCCGCCTTGACGTTAGAGCAAGTATGTGAGAGAGTAACAGATAAAATTAAAGAATTAAAATAATTCAGGAGAACGGAACGGTTATGGGAAAGACGGATGCTGCAGCAGAGAATAACAGCCAGACACAACTTCAGGAAGAGTACCTGAAAGCTATGGACCAGCTTGAGGAAGGACAGCTGGTAGATGGTTATGTCATTCAGGTTGACAGTGAATTTGTATTCATCGATATTGGCTATAAATCTGAAGGAAAAATTCCTCTTTCCGAGTTCAAGGAAGCTCCTGCCGTAGGCGAGACTGTGTCAGTCATTCTTGTCAAAAGAGAAGGGAAACACGGTGAGATCATCGTTTCCAAGAAGAAAGCCGACGCCAAAGTCATCTGGAAAGAGATCAGAGATGCTTTTCAGGATCATAAAACAATTCAGGGCAAGGTCGTTAAGTCTATCAAGGGCGGTTTCGAAGTAGATCTCGGAATTGAAGTCAGAGCCTTTATCCCCATTTCCAAAATGGATCTTCACAGAATCGAAGAACCGGAAGAATACGTAGGTCTTGAAGCCGATTTTTATATAGAGCGTCTTTATAACGACAAGAAAGTGAATATTGTTCTTTCGAGAAGAGAACTTCTGGAAGAAAAGCTCACAGCCGCTAAAAAGGAATTTTTTGAGAAGACCAGCATCGGTGATGAAGTTACCGGTGTGGTTAAGAGCTTTACCTCCTTCGGCGCCTTTATCGATCTCGGCGGATTCGACGGTCTTCTCCATATCAACGATATGAGCTGGGGACACGTCAACAAGCCCAAGGATTACGTCAAAAAGGGACAGGAGATCAAACTGAAGGTTATCCGTCTGGAACCGGAAGGTGAAAAAATCAACCTTTCTCTGAAACATTTTACCGAAGATCCCTGGTCAAGTTTTGAAGACAGGTATCAGGTGGAAGACATCGTCAAAGGTAAAGTGACAAAGCTCACCGACTTCGGCGCCTTCATTGAAATTGAAGAAGGTATCGAGGGTCTGGCTCATATATCCGAACTGTCATGGATCAAGAGAATCAAGAATCCCAAGGAAGTTCTCAGCATCGGCGATGAAGTCGAAGCCATGATCCTCGGTTATGACATCCACGAAGGAAGAATTTCTCTCGGAATGAAACAGGTCATGCCCAATCCCTGGGATGAAATGGAAGAGAAATATCCCGTCGGAATGAAACTGAAGAGAGTGATCAAGAAAGTTACCAATGCGGGCGCATTCATCGAACTGGAAGAAGGTATCGACGGATTCCTGCATGTGGACGATCTCTCCTGGACAAAAAAAATCAAGAATCCTTCCTCCGTCCTTGTAGAGGGTGAAGAGATTGAAGTGACAATTACAAATGTCGACACCACGTCCCACCGCATCAGGCTCGGCGTGAAACAGCTTTCCGAAGATCCCTGGGCGGAGCTGATGAGAGTCTATCCCAAGGGCAGTGTCATCGAAGGCGAAGTCTCCAATATCACCGATTTCGGACTGTTTGTAAAAGTTCAGGGAGACATTGAAGGTCTTGTTCATAAGAACAATCTGGGCGACGACAGGGATGCCGATCCGGATGAACTTCTTGCCAAGTACAGCGTGGGCGACAAGATTTCGGCTTCCGTTGTAGAACTTCAGCCCGGAAAACAGAAACTTTCACTCTCTGTCAAGGAAATGAAACTCCGTGAACAGAAGAAAGAAATTTCCAAGTATATTCACGAGGATGACGGCGATGATTCGACCTTTACCCTCGCCGATATGCTCAAGGGAAAAGAGAACTGATCTTTCAGTCCTATGTTCGCCGACAAAGTTGATAGTAAGAGACTGGAGACTCTGATTGAGATTAATAATCTCATAAATTCAAATTATACGGATATCCGTACTCTTATGACTCATATTCTTGAATCATCGACTCGCCTCACCGGAGGCGAGTCTTCTTCTCTCCTGCTGCTGGACTCGGAGACGGATCTTCTTTATTTTGAGATCGCTCTGGGTTCAAAAAGTGAAGAAGTCAGGAAGTTTACAGTCAAGATGGGTGAGGGGATTGCCGGCTGGGTCGCCCAGAATAATACTTCCCTTATCGTAAACGATGTTGAGAATGATTCCCGTTTTTTCTCTGAAATAGATAAGGATGTCGGATACAAGACGACTTCGATTCTGGCCGTTCCTCTTCGGATGAAAGATCAGTGCGTCGGCGTCATTGAAGTCATCAACAAAGAGAACAGAAGCAAGTTTACCGAAGAAGACCTGGAGTGGCTTGAGATATTCACAAATCAGGCGTCTCTTGCCTACCAGAATGCTCAATCATTCAAAAAAGTCAAAGATGAGCTGTTCCGACTGCAGGACAGGGTAGAGTCGGACAGCGGTTTTCACAAGATGATCTTCAGAAGCAGTGAGATAGATCAGCTTTTAAATATTACGGATAAGATTTCCCAATCCGATTCTCCGGTGCTCATCACGGGAGAAAGCGGAGTCGGCAAGGAACTTTTTGCCGAACAGGTTCATTTACGAAGCCCCCGAAGCGGTGAAACCTTTGTCAGGCTCAATTGCGCCGCTATTCCTGAAGAACTTCTGGAGAGCGAGTTGTTCGGCCATGTCAAGGGTGCTTTCACGGATGCCTCCAATGAACGGATCGGCCGGTTCGCTCTGGCAGACGGCGGCACCATATTTCTGGACGAGATCGGAGAGATCAGTCTGGGGGTACAGGCTAAACTTCTCAGGGTTCTTCAGAACAGACAGTTTGAACCCCTGGGATCTTCCGAGACGATCTCTGTTGACGTCAGGATTATTGCAGCGACCAACCGGAATCTTGAGAATATGGTTGAGAAGGGGAGTTTCCGGGAGGATTTGTACTACAGACTCAATGTCCTGCCCGTTCTGATTCCTCCGCTTCGGGAAAGGGTCGATGATATAGAGATATTGAGCGAGTACTTTCTGAGTAAATATGCGGCAAGAAACAGAAAGAATATTGTCGGAATTTCGGCAGAAGCCCAGGAACAGCTCCTTTCCCACAGCTGGCCCGGTAATGTCCGCGAACTTGAAAATGTAATTGAACGTGCCGTCATAGTTTCAAACGGAACGCAGATTGAAACACAGGATCTCCTGCTGACCAGAGACAGAGAACGGAGCATGACGGGGTACAGGGGTAAAAATCTTAAAGAAGCGGTGAATTTATTTAAAAAAAATTATATAAAAAGAATACTGGGCTCCTGTGATAACAATCAGACGGAGGCCGCTGTAAAGCTGGGAATACAAAGAACTTATTTATCCAGGCTTCTCAAGGAGCTGGAGATTAAAGTATAGGATCTACGCTTCCAAAAAGAAGGTAGTAAGAAGGAGAGTTATTAATTGAACGTTAAAAGTGAATTTGAATCTACAAGAACCGAAAAAGTTGCTGCTGCCATCAGCAATAACAAAAAATATCTGATCGTTGCAGGAATCGCTTTGATTGCCGTTCTGGCCGCCATCGGTGCACTGGAGTACATGAATCGACAGAAGGCCGACAAGTCGGTATTGGCTGCAGAGCAGATAGATGAAAAACTGATGGATTACATGACGGCTGCCGACGAAGACAAGGCTGCCCTGAAAGAGGATCTGACAGGTCTCATCGACAGTGCAAAGTCTGATTATGCTCACCTGTATGCCCATCTGCGCGCCCTTGATGCGGAGTCCCAGATACTTGCCGACGAGGAAGAGTGGGGCAAAGCTGCCGATTCATTCCTTGCCATAGCCGATGAGTTTCCCAAGAGTTACATGGCATCGGTTTCACTGCTGAATGCTTCAGCCATGATGGAACAGAACGGTGATGCCCAGGGAGCGCTTGCTCCTCTTGAGAGAGTCGTCAATGATTATAAGACCGTATCTCCCGATGTTCCCGAGGCACTGTTCAGTCTAGGAAGGCTGAATGAAGGGCTGGGACAGAGTGACAAGGCCCTGGAATACTATGGCCGGATCGGCGATGAATACAGTTCATCCAGTTGGAATAACCTGGCAAAAAGCCGTATAATTGCAATAAAAGCAGGTAATTAACTGAAAAGCCCTTTAGAAAAGGAGTGTTTATGGCACGGGAAGGAAAGAATCGAAGTAGGTTTCTGAATGTTAAATATTTCAGTCTTTTCCTGGGATTGCTTTTCTTCCTCCTTTTCTGGGGTTTAACCGAAACAACCTCCATATTCAAGCATATGGAGTTCAAACTTCTGGATCTTCACTTTAACCTTAAGACGGTCTTCGAGCAGACAAGAATTCAGGAAGGGGTGACGATTGAGAAGAGAAATCCCCACATTTCCCCCGACATCCTGATTCTGGGAATAGATTTCAACAGTCTCAATGAATTCGGACGATGGCCTTTTGACCGCTACCGACATGCCAATCTGCTCGATGCCTTTGCCAGAATCAAGGACCAGACCCAGAGAGAATCTGCACTTTTTCTCGATATCTTCTTTATAGAACCCGACAATAATGCCTATGACGATGTCATCTTAACCGAGGCAATAAAGAACAACGGCAGGGTCTTTATCGAGACGGTTCTGAAAGGAACCCCAATGGCTGCCGGTGAAGCGGAAGAATTTTTTGCAAGGCAGCAGGTTCTCTACGAAACCTATGGTGAAATCCGGAATATCGAAGGCGATACATCGCAAATTGTGGAATACTATGGTCTCCAGTCGCCCCTGAAACCTTATGGCAGGGCCACATACGGCTATGGGCACGCCAATTTCTATGATGATTATGATAAGAGATACAGACGGCAGCAGTTGATCGCCAAGTCCAGTGTTCTGTTGAATACCATTGAACTGGACGATCTGAACGAAGATTTTACACTGAATGAAGAGAACTATGAACGCCTGGCCTGGGTTGATAAAGAGGGAATCTATCATACAATTGAGTACCCTCTGACATCCCGGGTTCTGAGTGATCTTAAGAAAGAAGTTGAAGAGAAGTCGGCTCCCCGGGTTGAGGACATTGACAAGGACGGCAACCCCGACAGATCCTATTTTGTTGTCTATCAGTTTGAAGATCATTTTATTCCTTCAATCACTCTTTCTCTGGCGACAAATTATTTCAATAAAAAGCTTTCCGATCTTAAGGTTGTTCTGGGTGATCATATCACCATTCCCGATGTGGAATACTACGACTCTGAAAATGACCGCTGGGGTGATTATGTTATCACTGAAAAGCTTCCGGAGACGGATCAGGAAGGAAACATCGTCAAGGAAGGCAGGACAAGGATCGTCAGAAACATCGAGATACCCATTGATGACAAGGGTCAGATGCTGATCAACTATATGGGAATGAGATCCAATTCTTCCAGAGGCGGATATCAGACCTATCCTGTCAGGTCCTATTCCGGTTACGCCTCCCGCGTACCGGGGATGGATCCCTCCACCTGGCCGCGGACGAAGGCAGTGGATAATAAAATCCTCATGGTCGGGGCCTTTGCTCAGGGTATTGCCGACGATGAGAAAACGACGCCCTTCGGTCTGATGTACGGAGTCGAAATCCATGCGAATGCTCTGAACACCATCCTCATGGATAATTTCCTTATCGAAATTCCCTACTGGATGAACATTCTCATTCTCTTTTTCTCAATCATGATCATAGCGCTGGTCTCCTCAAGGCTGGGGCCGGGCTGGTCTCTGGTGGTGACGCTTTTTCTGATCTTTGCCCAGTTTATCGCCATTTCCATACTCTTTGAGTTCAAGAACTATATGATTCATTTTGCAGCTCCCGGCATCGGCAGTTTCTTCATCTACATTACCGTTGTTCTTTACAGGATCATTATGGAAGAGTCTGATAAAAAGCGGATCAAGGTGATGTTCGGTAAATACGTCAGTCCGGTCGTTGTAGAAAAAATGATGGACAAACCCCCCGAACTGGGCGGAGAGGACAATGATACCACCATTTTCTTCTCAGATATTAGAAGTTTTACAACTCTGTCGGAAACCATGTCCCCCCAGGAGCTGGTTGCCCTTCTGAATGAGTATCTGACGGCAATGACGGACTGTATCATGGATTACAGCGGTACGCTGGACAAGTATATCGGCGATGCCATCATGTGTTTCTGGGGAGCTCCCATTCCCCAGGAGGATCATGCTCTTCTGGCTTGCAAATGTGCTCTGAAACAGCTCGAAATTCTGAACGGCCTGAACATAAACTGGCCTCCGGAGAAGCAGATTCATATCGGAATCGGACTGAACTCGGGAGTTTCCACGGTAGGAAATATGGGGAGTGAAGGCCGGATGAACTATACGGTCATGGGAGACAATGTAAACCTTGCCTCCAGACTGGAAGGAATCAACAAGCAGTACTATACGAGTATCGTTATCAGCGAATCTACCTATGATGAGGTGAAGGACAGGGGGGCGATCTGCCGTGAACTTGATGATATCAGGGTCAAGGGCAAGAAGAAACCCGTTAAAATATACGAGCTGCTCGGCTTTGAGGAAGGGCTTGAAATCAGCTGAGAGAAACCGCAGGTTCGTCTTTATAATTTTATTTCCACTGATGATCTCCGGCTGCGGGCTGCCGCTGTATGAAATACTGGATCAGCCGATCCCTTTTTATACAAGCGGTGACAGCGTCGTAGGTTTTACGACTCCCGATGACGATCAGATTGACGGTTATGTTGTCTACTACAAGATCTATAACTACCAGGAGAGCCTTGCCAGACAGGAGGAACTTCTGTTTGATCCCGATTATTATGAGAGCAGCAAGGGCGATGAACTGCCGGAAGGGGATGACCTTCCCCAGGATCTGGATTTTTACAAACTTGGATTCACAGGCAGAAACAGTGTAATTTATCCCCAGATCATCTGGTCCGGGAGCGGTAATATTATCCAGATTGATTTTACAGATGCCCTTAATCAGGACACAGGTTTTGATCCGTCAATCCTGATTGACGGAACGGATTACACATCCACATACGGTATTCCGGCCCGTTATGTCAAATACAGTTCATCATCCATACCGACGGCCTGGAACGGAACATTCAAGAGATTTGTCAAAAACTACAGATACTACGAGGACAAGGATATCATTGATGTCAGATCACGGAACGGCGGTACTGTCAGTTCCAATATTGAAATTGCCTTTGTCGCCATCAGTTACGGGATCAGCGACAGCAATCTGGAACCGGTCATGAGCATACCGGTCTATCTTGGAAGGGTGCAGCAGCAGAGTATGAGCAACGCTTCCGATATTCCCGTCTGGGACACCAACTTGTGAGGAAAAGATGATAGGATCATTTATACTGAATTACATTCTGCTTTATACGATTTGCGGATTTACAGTTGCCTATGTGGGAGTTTATCTCATTAAACGTCATTATCTGGGCAGAATCTGGGGAGCCCTGATCATATCGGTCATCGGTTCCTTTCTGGGGGCCTTGCTCGGTTCCATAATCTTCAGCTCCAGCATGACGGTTCTCAATATTCTGACATCCGTTCTTTTTGCCGGGGCATCATTGTTTGTTTTCGGCAAAGCCAGCCGGTATCATCACGACTGACAGTCCTGACTTCTGATAATATATATTCTGTCTACTAAAGTAGATCTGTAGATATTTATAAATACTTCTAGTACAGGGAGATAAATTCATATGATAAATAAAAGACAGGAAAGTTTTGAAAAACTCTGCTCCATTATAGAGACACTGAGGTCTCCAGAGGGCTGTCCCTGGGACCGTGAACAGACTCCTGAATCCCTGACCGGAGATTTTATCGAAGAGGTTTACGAAGCCGTTGATGCGGTCAGAGAGAAGGATTTCGACCATCTCAAGGAAGAACTTGGTGACGTCTATCTGCTGGTCACCATGATCGCCTATATGAATCAGCAGGAGAACAAATTCTCCATTGAAGATGTCCTGGATGAAATCAGCGAGAAACTTATACGCCGCCATCCCCATGTCTTCGGCGATGCCGAAGCAGCCGATTCAAATGATGTGCTGAAACAATGGGAAGATATCAAAGTTCATGTGGAAGGACGTCCACGGAAAAAATCAATCCTGGATAAGGTCAGCAAAGGTCTTCCGCCGCTGGAACGGTCCTACAAACTTCAAAAAAAAGCGGCAAAGGCCGGTTTTGACTGGCCCGACATCAACGGTGTCTGGGACAAGGTACATGAAGAGATAGAAGAAGTCAGATCCGTTCAGGAAGGAAACAGGGAGCATCTGACAGAAGAAATCGGGGATCTGCTGTTTTCCGTCGTCAACATCGCCCGGTATCTGAATATTGATCCAGCAGAAGCTCTTCATAAGTGCAATCACAAATTCATGACAAGGTTTTCCTATGTTGAATCAAGAATGGAGGAAGAAAACCTTGTCATGACGGAAGAAAATTTCAAAAAAATGGATCAGTTCTGGGATGAATCTAAAGTAAAATAGTCGGCTGCCCTTCCCTTCCTGTCTCTTGCCAGCAGCTTCAGTCTTTCAATTCTGAAGCAGTCAAGGGGTTCGGAATCGGTTGCTTCCTTCAGAAAACGGACGATATTGTTCATTTTCTTGTTGCTGAACAGAGCCGTAACCAGGACAGAACCATCTGATTCCCGGAAGGTATAGTCTTCACTGACTTCACAGTCCCGGGCCTTGTTCTTGAGCAGTTCGATTAAATTTCCGGAAGATGCATCATCTGAAAGATCCGTCAATCTGTATTCAGAACCGGCATACAGGCCCATGAGGGTTGTCTTTTTGGTGTTTTTATCCTGCTGGAGCGGATAATAGCGGACTTCATTGACGGCAAAACCCGCCGGAAGGAACTGATTCAATTTTTCCAGCACACCGGAATCGTTCATTGAAGGTTTTTCATGCATTTCAATCCCGAGGATCTCCTGATTTCCCTCGATACCAAGGCTGAGAGGATGAGCAAATTCCATTTTGGGTTTCGGATTGAAACCCCTTGTGAAAATAACATCCAGGCCGCTGCACTGAAAGGCACGCTCAAAAACATGGAGTGTATCCAGATGACCGAGAAAAACAGCCTGATCCTTCTTTGAAAAGCCGAAAACCGCCTTGACCGAGTTCTCTCCCAGGTCATGGGAATCATCGGTCACGGGTTTTTCGGGAACAGGAAGTTCAGGGAACTCATGGTCCTCCGGATATCTTACCTTGATGGTTTTATTGCAGACGCCGCAGGGGGTATCACAGTCCTCTTCACAGGCGGATGTCCGTTCCGATTCGGCGGATCTGCAGTTTTCCGATTTGAAATAGGAATTGCTGACTCTCAGTGAAATTCCGTCCCAGGGAAGCTTTTCGTCTCCCCTTCTCTCCCGGCATATTTCATTCTGAACGTCCCAGTCGCTCTCTTCAATGACCTCTTTCCAGATATTTCTGTCATGGAATTCATCCCATGCGTCAAATCTTGCACCCTTTCTGTAGGCTTTTTCGATGATATCTCCCGCTCTCCTGTCTCCCCTGCTGAGAATCCCTTCGATAAAGGATGAATAAGGAGAATGAAAGCCGACCTTGAAGTTCTGACCTCTCAATCCGTCTTTCAGAATCCGGTTTTCCTCCATTCCCTCTTCGTCTCTCATCTGTCTGACTCTTTCATAGGGCGTATGGGGCT
>QKJO01000189.1 GCA_003249275.1 Spirochaetaceae bacterium | reverse complement strand
GGCTTGTCCGGAATTGCCGGAGCGGATAAAGAAAATTGAGAATAGAGGTTTCCCGGGAGGGAAATCATTGCAAGGAAAATTATATATATAATCTTGTACATATAAGTGAATATAAAAAAGTTTGGGCCTTAAATCAATATTGACCACAGATCATAAGGCTGTTAAATTAGTTAAATTAGAATTTATAAGAAGGTTAAAACACAAGAAATGGCCGAAGAACTGTCATACGTTATCATCACCCCCTATACTATTGCGAAATCCCGAACAGGCGGTGTTCTCTCAAGACTATTATCACGGATCGATCTGGAACTGGTGGGCACCCAAATTTTTGCCCCTTCACTTGAACTTGTCCAGGAATATGCCGCGTCTCTTTACAAGCAGTCCATCGATACGGGCTCGGCAAGTCCCAAACTGCTCAGCGACTTTGTTCTCAATACATTTTCGCCTACCAACGGTCGGCGCCACAGGGTGATGCTCCTCCTCTTCAAAGGGGAGGATGCCTGCCGGAAACTCTCGGATATCGCCGGAGCCATCTACCCTGAAAACAGAAGCATCGAATCCATAAACGGCGAAACGATCAGAGACACCTATGCCGACCTCGTAAAGGATCAGGATGGAAACATCGTTTACTTTGAACCGGCCGTTCTGACACCCCGCACTCAGGATGTGGCCTATGAGAATCTGAAGCTGTTTGCTCCCTTCATGAGCCAGGAGCCGAATATTGTCGAGAATATGGTCTATCCCGAGAATGCCAAAGTGGAACGGACCCTGGTTATCATAAAACCGGACAACTGGAAATTCGCCAGCTCCCGCCCAGGGACCATTATCGATATGTTCAGCCGGACAGGACTCCGTCTCATCGGCTGCAAAAAGTATCAGATGACAGTTTCCGAAGCTCTGGAATTCTACGGACCCGTCAAGGATGCCCTTATCGGTAAACTGGGACCCATGTTCGGTTCAAGAGCCAAGGTTGTTCTTGAGAAGGAGTTCGGTCTTCCTCTTTCCGAATCACTGGACAAAACCCTGCAGGACAGTTTCGGAGTCGAGTATGCCACGGATCAGTTTTACAAGATCATCGAGTTTATGTCCGGAACCAGACCCGATAAATGCCCCGCTGAGGAGATGAACAATCCGGGAAAAGTCAAATGCATGGTCCTTATCTACGAAGGGGAGGATGCGGTCAATAAGATCAGAGATGTTCTGGGACCAACGGATCCGACCAAGGCTCCCGGCGGTACCGTAAGACGTGAATTCGGTCACGATGTCATGGTCAACACGGCCCATGCATCGGATTCACCGGAAAATGCTGTCAGAGAGATGGGAGTAGTGAAGATCCAGAACAATGAATGCAGCGCTATCATGCAGGAGTTCGTGAACAATCACAAGTTCTGATAAAAAAAGGGTTGTCCTCAGACAACCCTTTTTTATTGCGTTCTACTTCTCTCAGCTCAGAAAAGCATCGTGAATGTTCTGCATTGTCTTATCCGTCTTCTCCTGGGGAACAACAACCGAAAGATTGATGTCCGAAGATCCCAGTGAGATCATTCTGATGGGAGTATCGGTGAGAATGGCAAATACCTTCGAGATAAAACTGGAATCTTTCCACAGGTCCTGACCCACCATACAGATGATGCTCTTGTCCTGTTCCACAGAAGTGCTGGCGATGGCATCAAGTTCGTTAACGATGGACTGAAGATTATCCGTATTGTCGATTGTGATGGAAACGGAAACTTCGGATGTGGAAATCAGATCTACCGGAGTCTTATATTTTTCAAAGATGCCGAATATCCTGCTCAGAAAACCATAGGCATTGAGCATTTTTGATGAGGTAATATTTATAAGGGTAACATTCTTCTTGGTGGCAATGGCCTTCAGGCCCGTACCGGTCAGGGTATGCTCGATAGTTGTCCCGGGATGGGTCGGTTCTCCCGTGTTTTTGACAAGAACAGGTATCTTTTTGCCGACAGCAGGCTGAATTGTCGCGGGATGAACGACTTTCGCACCGAAATAGGCCAGTTCTCCGGCTTCTTTGTAGGTGATGGAACTGATGGTTTTTACACCTTTCACAAGGCGGGGGTCCGAACTCATGATGCCGTTGACATCCGTCCATATCTGGATCTCTTCCGCCGAGAGGGCCGCACCGATTATGGCGGCGGAGTAGTCGCTTCCTCCCCGTCCGAGGGTTGTTGTAACTCCGTCTTCAGTTGATCCGATAAATCCCTGGGTGACAATGAGTTTGCCGGGTTCAGGATGAACCATGGCCTGGATTCTGGCATCTGTCTCATTCATGAGGGGAGAGGCATTTGAAAAATTCTGATCCGTAATGATGAAGTCCCTTGCATCCAGCAGGGTTGCCTTCATCTTCCGTTCCAGAGCTCTGTGGGTAATGATTGTTGTGGAAAGCCGCTCTCCGAATGAGAGGAGTACATCCCTGCTTCTGGAGGAACACTCATGCAGGAGGGAGAGGCCTTTGAGAAGAGAGATAAACTCATCAAAAAGATCATTCAGTCTCTCTTCGCAGTATTTCAGATTATCAGAACTCAAAAAGGAATAAGCAGCCTGAAAGTGAACATTTTTCAGAGCCTCAAAGGGAGCCACTGAATCATCAATATTTCCCGATTCGGCAAGTTTTATCAGGTCGATGATTCTGTCCGTTGTTTTACCCATAGCGGAAGAAACCAAAACCGGGGCCTTGTCCAGCTGAGCCTCGGCAATATCCAGAGCCTGGTCAATCCATGTACTGTCCTGTACAGATGTTCCACCAAACTTCAATACAACCATAATTTTCTTATTCCTTTACCAAGTTTTTTTAACATAAAATCTTATACAAACAACTTGTATATAAGCTGAAAAAATATACATTTAAGGGGTCTTTGTCAATAAATCCCTCATGACGGCCTGTCAAAAAACAGGATTCGGAACAGCTTCTCTGATATAATCTGAATATATGAGTGAGCAGGGGAATACCGACATCCGAAGCAGCCGTAGAATCATTGGTGAGATTCCTGTATCCACATTGATTCTTTCAGTTTTTGTTCTGTTGTTCCTGCTGGCCGTTTCACTGTTTCA
>QKJO01000230.1 GCA_003249275.1 Spirochaetaceae bacterium | reverse complement strand
GATCTTCGCTTTCTTCCGGGAATCCTGCAGCCTCCCACTCCAGCCAGCTCTCGGGCAATCGGATCTGGCTGCGGATTTCAGCCTCTCGCTCTTCCCAACCTCCGGGGATGGCGAAGGGCTGATGGGGACCGAAGAAGTCCAGCTGCATATAAAATGGCCTTGTTTTGTCTTCTCTTGTTTCCAGTGCCGTCATGGTTCTGTCCACCAGGAAGGAGGGATAAAGGGCCTCTTCGGGAAAGGGCTTTCCGTTCTGGTCGGCCAGCCATCCGCCGTAGGAGTTGCCGTTCCGCTCTCCGCTCCAGCTTTCTCCCCTGATCTCCTTCTTCAAAGAGAACCGTTTCAACCCCTTACTGCTTAGAAACTGAATGTAAAGGTCTTCATTGTACCAGGGGGGAGACCACCGGTCCCAGGGAGAGCAGTTTTCGCTGAAAGCCCTCATAAAGTGTTCCGTCCCTACATGGGACTTCCCTACATGACGGCAGTGATAGCCGGCCGTTTTCAGGTATTCGGGCCAGATAATGTCGTCAGACCGAAGGTGAACGGCATGGCCGTCATGGGCCCGTTCCGAGTTCCCGGTCACATAGGAGTACCGGCCGGTCAGGATGGAAGCCCGGGAAGGCCCGCAGAGGGGGGATGTCGCAAAGGTCCGGTCGAAGGAGACGCCTTCCTCTGCCAGACTCCTCTGATGGGGAGTCTTCATCGGCAGATCGCCGTTATAGAATTCAGGGGGGACCATATCCATTGTGACCAGCAGAATATTGGGTTTACCCTCAATGCCGCTGTGAAAAAATGGTCCCTTTGCCGTTTTGTTATCAATATAATCCATCATGGAACTACCCTTTTACCGCACCGGCTGTCAATCCGGCGACCATATAGCGTTGGAACAGAAAAATGAGAATGAACATGGGAAGAACACCGCAGACCGAAACAGTGGTTACCCTGCCCCAGTCGTAGGAGACTTCTCCCAGGAATTTCATGGCGATTCCTGCAGACAAAGTCCTTTTTTCATCCGAGAGAATGAAGGTTATGGCAAACAGGAAATCATCCCAGGCCTGCATAAATGTATACAGTCCGATGGCCAGCAGACCCGGTTTGGCCAGGGGCAGGATGATGGCGAAGAAGGTTCTGAACCGGGAACAGCCGTCGATCCGGGCCGCCTCTTCCAGAGAGCGGGAGATATCATCAAAAAATCCTTTGATCAGAATGACCGAAAAGGGAATGGTGACTGCCGACATGGACAGCATCAGGCTCAGTCTTGTATTGATCAGGTTCATGTTCCTGAAAATCATATACAGGGCCAGAATCAGGCCCACAATGGGAAACATCTGGGTCGACAGCAGGGCAGTCTTGACGAATTCTCCGAATCTGGTTGAATACCGGGACAGTGAATATCCTGCCAGGGATGCCGCCGTCAGAGTCAGCAGAGTAGTTCCGATGGAGACCAGCAAGTTGTTGTTCAGATATACGACGACAGAGTTGTCATTGAAGATTCCTGCATAGTTTTCCAGAGTGAAATTCAGTGGAAGAAACTGGGGCGGGAATCTGTATATATCAAGGTTCGATTTAAAGGATGTGACGATCATCCAGTAAATGGGAAAGAGCAGAAAAAGTCCAAGTATGACAATGACGATGATACTCAGGACTGCCGTCCAATGGATTCTTGTCTTCATATCAGTATTCCGCCTCCCTGAAGATTCGGTTATAGGCAAGTGAGAAAATAATGAGAACGACCATCCAGGATGCCGCAACGGCGGCCCCGACACCGAAATTCAGATTCACAAAGGCGTTCTTATAAGTCAGGATCGCCAGGGTCTCGGTCCGGTTCATCGGTCCCCCACCCGTCATGGTCCAGAACAGGGGGAACTGCTTGAAGTTGGTGATGATCGTGACAAGGATGCTGGAACGGATGACATTTCTGAGGAAGGGAAGGGTAATATGGACAAAGGACTGAATCTTTGAAGCGCCGTCGATATGAGCGGCTTCATACATTTCACCGGGGATTCCCTGCAGTCCGGCCAGAAGCATTATGAACATGAAGGGCAGCTGTCTCCATATGGCGGCAATGCCGACCGATACGAGCGCCGAATCCGGATTCACAAGAAAACCGACAGGTTCGGAAATCAGATGAAGTCTGAGCAGAATGAAATTTATAACCCCGTATTCAGGCTGAAACATCCAGGACCACAGAAGGGCGACAATCACGGTGGGAGTTCCCCACGGGAGCAGTGTCAAAGTTCTTGTAAGACGTACGCCGGATCTTCCGCGGTTCATGAAAAGGGACATGATCAGACCCATCAGAAACACGATCAGTACGACAAGAATCATAAACTGAAAGGTAATGGCGAAAGCATTCTGAAGCTTGCCCGACTCCCAGAGGGAGGAGTAATTTCCAAAATTGTTCCATTCCAGAGGCATCTTTTTCCGTGTCAGCTTGAAATTGAAAAAGCTGTAGAAAACCGACTGCACAACGGGCAGGAAAATGAACCCTCCGACGATCAGGATCGAGGGCATGAGCAGGAGGGTGCCGAAAACGTTGTCTCCGGCCTTACTTTTGAGTTTCATATTACGTCTCTTTTCATGAGATTGAACCCCGGCCGGCGGGAGACCGGCCGGGGAAACCGGAATTATTTTAAAAGAGCCTTCAGCTCTTTATCAAGGTTGGCAAGGGCTTCATCAACAGACATTCCGCCTACAGTCACGGACTGGGCTGCTGTCGTCATGGCAAGGTATACATTTTCCATCTCGGGATTTTTCTCGATGCTGCGGATGGTCTCGGCATATCCGAGAACGGGGGCTATACCGGGGTTGGACTTGTATCCGGGGTTGCCGTCCACCTGATCAGCTTTGGGAAAGAGGAAGGGAGCGATATCCACATACTTTCCCATCTGCTCGGGGCTGGTGGCAAACTTGATGAATTTGGCGGCAGCTTCCTTGTTGGGAGAATCTTCCGAAACGAGAAGCATATGGGCTTCCAGAGAAGATCCCGCAGGAGAGCCGGCACCGCTCAGGGGAACAGTCACGCCCACGCTTCCCTGAATATCGGGATTGATGGCATAGGCCCCTCCGATACCCCAGAGCGTATCGAAGTACATTCCCAGACGG
>QKJO01000237.1 GCA_003249275.1 Spirochaetaceae bacterium | reverse complement strand
GTCCCTCCCCGAAATCAATTTCACCGTCAACAGTCAGCCTGTCGTCCCATTCATTCTCTGGATTGAGTGTGGACTGCAGGGAGAAGAGGTAGTGGCGCCCCTCTCCGTTAACCAGAATCATAAGATCACCGGCATTCCCTGTGCCGTTCAGAACCAGAGAATCAGAGCGGATTGAATAAAAATCATCAATGTTCCTGAGGGTCAGGCTTCCCTGCAGTCTGTTGTTTCCGCCTGCCGGAATATTCCTGAGAAAAA
Source organism: Spirochaetaceae bacterium (assembly GCA_003249275.1). The sequence goes on along the minus strand of QKJO01000237.1, from coordinate 11,406 downwards.
TTCTGCCTTCAGGGAGTCCGTTCCGGTAAACCCATTGACCTGTCCAGTTGTAATCGCCGTATCGGGTCCTGAGCCTGAACTCGTCGGAGCGTATCTGAAGATCGTCGCCATTGACATCCAGGGACAGACTGACGGGAAAGGGAAGACTTTCATTACTGAGAGAAGCATCCCCTTTGTAGGCATAATTGAATATTCCCGTCCCCCGTTCCAGCCTGAACTCACCTTCGCCGCTCAGAGACGTATTCAGCCAGGGATTGATCTGTTCCAGACCCGACTTGAAATGAACCAGACTGGATGGATAAAATTCCTCGGCGATCAGAGAGAGTCTGATCACATCCCGATCCAGGAGCAGATTAAGATCGTAGGGTTTGTCGTCCTTGATCTTGGTGATTCTGAAACTCTCGTCCTGCAAAGAAAGGTTGACTCTCTGATCTTCCAGGACAGCCAGATTTGTATCAATATTGTGAAAATCACTGTCAAGCGAAAAGGATGCGAAGTCATTCCTGACAGTACCTTTGATATTGGATTCAAAGGAAAGAGAATTCAATTGAACCTGACTTCCTGTATTGTTATATCCCAGCGCCCCTTTAAGGTTAACACGTAAAAAATCGCCGGTCTGCTGCAGGGAAATATTGTTTCCCTCCGCCAGAAAAACGGCATCGCCGGACTTGTATTTGAAATCCCAGTTTCTGATTCTGATAAACTCTTTGAAAAGGGTGTCCAGAGTGATCCTGTTCCCTCCGTTTCCGGTTCCGGAAAGAGACTCGAATATATCACGGTCTCGCTGGGCATCCAGGTCAAGGTGAACACCCTGGGCTGTAATGCTGGAGAGAATCGTCTCACGGGTGAACAGAAGACCGAACAGATTATGATAAATTTTCAGTTTATCGATGACCAGAAAGGGCTCTTCCACTCCCATGGCATAGATGCGCAGATCATCCATCTTGATGGAAATCAAAAGAGAGGGCGACATTCCCGCATACTCGATGCGGATAGAATACTGTTCCTCCAGTTCAGCTATCAGACGGTTTCTGAAATTTTCTGCAACTTCAGAAACGCGGAAGGAGAGAGTTCGATAGCCGGCTGTGGCCAGTAAGAGTATGAGGACAGCCAGTACGACCTGCTGGATCTGGAGCAGAAGTTTCTTCAATTTCATCGTCCTGCCGGCTCCTGATGCCTCAGATTCAGTGTCAGCAGTCCTCCCCTTCTCTGACCGTCATCACTGAAGGGGTCAAAAATCAGGGAAGCAACATAGGTCCGGATCTGCTGATCAAGGTTCAGGTAACCGGAGCCGGGGGGAATAATTCTGACTGAAACAGAGGTTCCGTCACTGAGAACTTCAAATGAAACCTTCACCTCCTCAGGCAGAACGGCACCGTAGGGGAGAGAAAAAGCAGGTTCAGTAACGCTCCTCAGCCTGGCGGATGCTCCGGACCAGACAACATCAAGAGCCGACTCTGTTCCGGTTCCGGAGATTTCAGGCGGCGGCTGGACGGCATCATCACCTGTCCGGACCGAACTGATCCCGGGAGAATCCCCGGTGGCTGACTCAGTATCAGAGCCGGTAGTTCCGTCCGGAGCTGAGGGTTGAGTAATTTCGATTACGGGTTCTTTCCTGAGGTTTGAAACAGCCTCTTCATCTAAAATGATCTTTTCGTCAGCCGGAGCAACCGGATTTTCGCTCCTTTGAGTTTTATTTGAAACGGTAACCTCCTCCGGCTCCGCTTTACTCTGCTGCTCCAGGATTCCGGAAACATCCGCTTCGGGAATCATGAAGACACTGAGAGAGGGAAAAGAGTTCCCCTGATCGGCAGGTGAGAAAAAAAGAGTCATGAGATACATGATGAGTATATGCAGTATGACCGATATCATTACTGCCCTTATCATCAAAAATGTAGATTCCGATTCCATTCCCTGACCTTACTGTCCTAATAATACCCGGCACGGGGTAAAAGTTACACACCTCACCCGTCAATATGAGTACGAGAGGGTGCCTCCCCCTTCGATCCGTGCCGAAGGAAAAGCATAATCCAGGGAAAAGTCGACTTTAAGGTGTTCGGATAAGGCAACGCCCAAACCGGTTCCATAAAGGATATCAGAGTCGGTATAGTAAAAATTCCGATACCCTCTGACAAGCTCCCGATTTCCGGAATGAATGTCGAAGGACAGGAACGGAAAGGCACTTTTACCCTTATATACCATGCTGTATCTACCCAGATAGCGAAGCTTCCCCCTATCCAGATAATCGGCGCAGGAGTTTATTTCCATGATAATTCGGTTGATGAATTGTCCGCTCAGATCGATTTCGGAATAAAACACCGTCCCGTCCTCAATCCTTATGATCCCCTCACTGACAACCGGCATCTCTCCCCGGTTCATTCCGGCTGCAGTATACCCCCGTATTCCCTGAAGGGTAAAGTGCAGACCGGCTCTGGTCTCCTGACCTCGGTAAAAGAGGATTTCCGGAGCCAGACCAGGCTCTTCAAGCAGGAACCTGAACAACTCGATTTCATCAGTTCCGGATCCTGAAGTTTCAATAAAAACACTGAATTCCCCGTGTTTCCGAAGCATGATCTTAAACTCGGGATAATAATCGAAATGAAGATCCTCCGTCCGGATATCTGTCAGAATCCCGGCAGTCAGAGACAGATCCCCCGGGATGAGGGGAATGATTTTTTCGGCGGTAAGACCGGGATTGATATTCCAGGTCTCAATAGATGAATTGACAAGATACTCACTTCCCAGATTCAGACTGAAATGGAAGAACGGGGTAATTCGGATCGCAGAAACCGACCCCCCGGCAGCCAGGGAGTGTTCCCCTGATGGTGTATCCAGAACCTCACTGAAATGCAGATCGGGGTCCAGACTCCAGATTGATCCACCGGAACTGCCGGACCATCGTATACGGGATAAAAACTGCTGTTCTCCCAGTTTTCGCCATGCCGCCGCCCCGGAAACCTCCTGACGGGGCAGGTCGGCTTCGACAACGGTCCCGATCCAGCCGGGGTAATTCTCACCGGGATCGTAATTTGCAGAGAGTTCAAAAGAGACCGGATCATTCTGCACACTGAAGACTCCACCGTATCCGTAGGGATAGAAGCCCTTCACATCAAAACTGACTTCCCCGGAGTGATCTGGCAGAGACAGACCCGGAGGAGTCCAGTCGGGAAGAGCTGAAGCGGTCCCGGATATCGTTATTTCACCTGCCGCTGACGGAACCGGCGCATCCGGCAGCAGTTCGGGATGAGTGAATACATCACTGAATACAGGGGATGGGTATGAAATGATCTCAGGGTGAAGGAAAATATCAGGAATCGGGATATCCGGACCGGCGGGTTTCCAGTAAAAGATATCCCTTTCCAGAAGAATGGGATCATCATCAGCTGATATCGTGGATGTCATTGCAAGAGTTATCAGAATAAGGATAGTCAGCTTTTGCATTGTGTATTATTCTTATCGGAAACATTTGAATGCGCAAGGACTGAGTATGAGTTTATGGGATAAATTTGTTGTGCTTGAAGGACTGGATGGTTCGGGAACAACAACACAGCTGAACAATCTGGCGTCCTACTGCCGGACGAACAACATTCCCTTTGAAAGTACTTTTGAACCGTCCCGGGGATTTATCGGTATGGCCGCCCGGGCTGTTCTTGAAAAAAGGGAAACCGTCTCTCCCCTGACTCTCGCCCAGCTCTTTGCAGCCGACCGCAGAGAACACATAAGACAGATGGAAGATCTCCTGAAAGAGGGGAAATGGGTGTTCTGCGACCGCTATCTCTTTTCATCCCTGGCCTACCAGTCTCTGGAACTGGATTATGTTACAGTCCTGGATCTCAACAGGGAGTTTCCCCTTCCCGGCTTCTGTCTCTATGTAGAGTGTTCGGTGGAGACCTCATCCCTCCGGCGGGGAAACCGGAGCAGCGAGGATCTCTATGAAAAAGAGGCTCTCCAGAAAAGGGTGATGGCACTCTATGAGCGTGCATTTCATGATTTTTACCCCCGGGGTGAGGGCTTCTACAGAATTGACGGTGAAAAAACGGCGGAAGAGGTGTTTCAGAATATTCTGGACATTCTGAACCTGTAATTCTGTAAGGATCAGTGAATATCCGGCCGATACTGGAAGAGTGAAGAAGCGAATCATGTCCTCCATTCTCCTTCTGATGTTCTCATTAATTCAGCATCCGCAGGATCTTCATGCCTACAAGATCCTCTATGCAGAGCAGTACTACAGACTTTATCACCAGCATATGTACCAGTACCCGGAAGATACAATGGAGAATATTCACTACCTGGGAATGGCTCTCCGTTCCGACTTCGCCAATCCTCTGAATGCCCTTGCCACCATCACGAATGAAAAGGAGTGGGAAAAGTATCGCTACCTATTCTACATGCATGTCAATCTGAGACTGGTGGATGCCTATCTTAAGCTGGGTTTGAAGTATGACAAAAGGAATGCCTACTTCTACAACTACCCATGGAAATTTTCAAACCTCGACAGCCTTGAAACAGCGGAGGAATGCTACAGATATGCTCTTAATTTCTGGAAGGATGCCATGGACTGGTCAGCCAAGGCGGCTGACGGCAAATTTGCCTGGATGTTTCTGGAGGATATCCAGTTCTGGGAAGATGAATCCTACAGAATACAGACAGGCGATCTGAACTATGAAAAGACAATTCAGAGAGAGCTGAACAGGCTGCAGAAAGTGCGGGAAGACTTTCAGGCTATGAATGAAAATACCTACTGATTACCGTATCAGCATGGCATCGCCGTAGGAAAAGAACATATAGCCCCTGTCTACAGCCTCTTTATAGGCGCTGTCAATCTTTTCCTTGCCCGCGAAAGCACTGACAAGAACCAGCAGGGTCGATTCGGGTGTATGGAAATTGGTAAACATCCTGCTGACGACATTGAAATCGTATCCCGGATAGATAAAAATATCCGTACTGCTCTCTCCCCGCCTGAGCCGTCCCGCCTCCCAGGCGGACTCAAGGGTCCTGACGCTTGTCGTACCCACAGCCAGAACTGGTCTTCCCTCACGGATTGCCCGCTCCACTTTATCTGCCGTTTCATCTGAGATAAAAAACTGCTCCTCATGCATCCTGTGGTCCAGAATGCTTTCGGTCCTGACAGGCTCAAAGGTCCCCAATCCCACATGAAGGGTGATGAATGCTGTTTCAATGCCTTTTGCATTTAAACGTTCCAGAATATCATCGGTAAAATGAAGACTCGCCGTCGGGGCAGCGACTGATCCGGTCTCTTTTGAAAAAACAGACTGATACCGCTCTGAATCCTCGGCAGAGTCCTCCCGTTTGATGTAGGGCGGCAGGGGAATATGACCGTGTTCCTCCAGGTAGGCATCGTCAAGGGCTGTCGAGAACCTGACCTTCCTGTGATTGGTGCTGACCTCCTCTTCAATAGTGCCAGTCAATCCGCCGGGAAAACTTAATGTTTTTCCGGTTTTCTGCTTCTTCGCCTTGGAAACCATACAGAGCCAGAGATCCGAATCCAGGGGCTTGAGGAAGAAAAACTCCACCTTCCCTCCGTTTTCCGAAAAGGCGAAAACCCGAGCCTTCCTGACCCGGGAGTTATTGAACACTATCAGAGTTCCCGGTTCAATCAGATCGGGAAAGTCCTGCATATTTTTATGGTCCACCTGGCCGGTCTGTCTGTCCAGAACCATAAGCCTGGCCGTCCCTCTGACTTCGGGGGGGTGCTGGGCAATCTGCTCCGGCGGAAGATTAAAAGAGAAGTCCCTGATTTTCATTGATGTCCGATTCCATTCCTAAATGTTTGTAGGCAAGGGGTGTGGCCACCCTGCCCCGGGGGGTCCTTTTCAGAAAGCCTTGCTGAATCATGTAGGGTTCATAAAAGTCCTCGAGAGAGTCAATGCTCTCACCGACCGATATGGCAAGAGTTTCGGCACCGACCGGGCCTCCGCCGTATTTTGTGATCAGAGCCCTCAGGATCTCCCTGTCCAGCCGTTCCAGCCCCTTTTCATCCACCTGAAGCCTCTTCAGTCCCGAGTGCACGATATCGGTGGTGATGATACCCTCTCCTTCTATCTGAGCGAAGTCCCTCATCCTCCGGAGGAGCCTGTTGGCCACCCGGGGGGTTCCCCTGCTTGAACCCGCCAGCACTCCTGCGGCATCGGAGGTAATGGTGATATTGAGAATCGATGCGCTTCTCTTCAGAATCATCTGAAGTTCCTGAAGGCTGTAGAAGTTCATCCTCACATTGATGCCGAACCTCGTGTACAGCGGGCTTGAAACACGGCCCGGTTTGGTTGTGGCACCCACCATGGTGAAGGGAGGAACGGGAATCCGGATGGTACGGGCCGAGGGTCCCTGGCCGATGATCCAGTCCAGTTCAAAATCCTCCATGGCAATGTAGAGCATCTCTTCGATTGCCGGTTTAAGGCGGTGTATCTCGTCGATGAAGAAAACAGTTCTTTCCGAAATTGTTGTAAGAAGGCCAGCCAGATCCTTGGGTTTGTCCAGAGCCGGAGCCGATGTCACCTTGGCTTCCACGCCCAGCTCGTTGGCCATGATTCCGGCCAGCGTCGTTTTGCCCAGTCCCGGAGGTCCGGAGAGGAACACATGATCCAGAGGTTCCTGTCTCATCCGGGCGGCTTCAATGAAGACGCTCAGATTGCTCTTGACGTCCTCCTGCCCCAGAAACTCGCTTAAGAGCCGGGGACGGATCGGGTTTTCTGCAGGATCTTCTCCCTTGTAGGGCAGTCCGGAAAGAATGCTGTCATCTGCCATATGTATTCCTATCAGGAGCTGAGTTCAACGATAGCCCTCCGCAGGATTTCCTGCTCCTTTTTCTCGGATGAAAGGACCGCTATACTTTCATCCAGAAGAAGGTTTTTGACTACCGTAATGACCTTTCTTTTATCAAATCCCATGGAAGTCAGAGATTCGACCCATTCGGCTTCAGGTCCTCCGGCAGGAGCACCTCCTGCACCCGTGTCATCCCAGCTGAGTTTTCCGCGCAGCTGAAGAAGGATTTTCTGGGCCGTCTTCTTTCCCAGCCCCGGCAAAGAGGCCAGTCCGTCCACATTCTCCTCTTCCAGATAGAGCATCAGCTGGTCGGGCCGTACGGTGGACAGAATTTTTACCGCCCCTTTGGGGCCGACACCGCTGACGGAGATAAGATCCAGAAAGAGGGAACGTTCTTTTTTCTCCGAAAATCCGTAAAGCGCCATCTGGTCTTCCTTGTGGTAGAGCCAGGTGTAGATTTTCGCCTGATTCCCGACGGATGGCAGGGTCGAGATTGTAATTCCCGAAGCAATGATCTGCCACTCCATGCCGTGGTTCTCAATGCAGACCTGCAATTCACCCTTCTCGGTTATAATCCCGCTGATGCTGTTAATCAAGACAAACCTCCCGTATGGGCATGACAGAGTGCTGCCGCCAGGGCATCGGCGGCATGGTCGGGCCGGGGTATCTCCTTCAATTTCAGAAGAAGAGCCACCATGGACTGAACCTGATGCTTTTCTGCTCTGCCGTTTCCCACAACAGCCTGTTTGATCTGAAGGGGTGTATATTCACTGACCGTTACACCATGTCTGGCCAGACATAAAATAAGGGCACCCCTTGCCTCGGCCACAGGCATGGCAGAAGAAACGTTTTTGGCAAAATAGAGAGTTTCGATACCCGCCGTTGCCGGCCGGTATTCCTTAATGACGCTGCTCAAACCGTCATAAAGACAAAGAAGCCGGTCAGCCATCGGTGCTTTGGAATCAGTTTTGATTACACCGTGGGCAATATACCGGCTTCTTATCCCGTCATGAACGATAATTCCCCAGCCCGCATGAGCAAGACCGGGGTCAATTCCCAGAATAGGGGGCATTAATCCATTTCAAAGCCGGCAGGAACTTCCAGATTGCTGGCTACTGACTGAACATCGTCGTTGTCTTCCAGACGCTCAATCAGACGGAGAACTTTGCCGGTCTGCTCGTTATCCAGTGTAACTGTATTGTCGGAAATCATGGAAACTTCCGCACTGAGTTCACTGAAACCAGCTGCCTGAAGCGCTGTCAGTACAGTTTCGAAGTCTCCCGGCTCGGTGATGACTTCCACTGCACCGTCCTCATCGGAAACATCAGTTGCTCCGGATTCAAGAGCCAGCTCGAAAAGTTTTTCAAAATCAACTTCTTCGCTGCTGTAGGCAATGATTCCCTTGCGTGAAAACTGGTAGGATACGGCTCCGGTGGTCGCCAGAGATCCGCCTCCCTTGTTGAGGATGGATCTGACATCGGCAGCGGTTCTGTTCTTGTTGTCTGTCAGTGTGGAGATGAGAAGACCGACTCCGCCGGGAGCATAGGCTTCATACTGAAGTTCGATGTAATCGACACCTTCAAGATCTCCCGTACCTTTCTTGATAGCCTTTTCAATATTTTCTTTAGGCATGTTGGCAGCTTTGGCTTTGAGAACAACTGTTCTCAGGGCTGCATTGGAATCAAGGTCGCCGCCGCCCATCTTGGCTGTAACGGTCAACTCCTTGATGATTTTTGTGAAAATCTTCCCTCTTTTTGCATCAAGGGCGCCTTTCTTATGTTTAATTGTAGCCCATTTACTATGACCTGACATTCTGTCTCCTCGGATAATAATTAAAAAATAAAAGCAAAGTCTGTAAAAATTAACACAATAAAAATTAGGCTGTCAAGAATCCGGAAGGCCTATTCTAGGGGCCAGTTCAGACTTATTTCAGGTACTTTACCGTCCAGCTCAGAAAAGAGATCGACAAGGAGGGAATTCAGAAGATTCATCCCCCGTTCCGTGGGCGATAAAGTCTTTTCATTCCTGATCAGACACCCTGCATCGGTCCATTTTTTCACTGAGCCGGGGAAAAGATCATCCGGCTGACAACCGAAAATCCCTTCGAAATCGTTCAATCCGATCCCTTCCTTCAGCCTGAGGCCCATGAGCATAAAATCCTTTAAAAAATCAGTCGGATTCAATGATTCCTGTTCATCATACAGGAAGATACCCTCCGAATACTTCTGCGATTCGGGCAGAGTCCGGAACCGTACCGCACGGCCCCGTCCGTCTCTCAGCATGGATACGGCAGAAGGACCGCAGCCCAGATAGGGCTTCAGTTTCCAGTAGCTTTTATTGTGAAGGCTCTCTTTTCCCGCTCTGCTGAAATTGGAAATCTCGTACCTGTTGTAGCCGGCTCCGGTCAGGAACAAGCAGCCCTCCTCCCAGGCTTTGTCATTATCGGAGCCGGCGTCCCCATTCCTTCTTTCCCACTCTTTTTCAAGAACCGTACCCTCTTCAAGGATCAGACTGTACCAGGAGATATGATCGGGAGACCAGAGCGCGGCTTCTTCAAGATCCTTCAACTGATCCTTCACGGCCATACCCGGCAGGCCCTGTATAAGATCGATATTAAAATCGAATTCAGAAAAGGACCGGATCATTTCAAGGGCTTTAAGGATCTCTTTCCGGCTGCTTTTCCGGCCGGATTTCACAAGGAAATCATCCTGAAAACTCTGTACACCCAGACTGAGTCTGGTGATTCCCATGGACTTCCATTCATCCAGTTTCGTTTCGCCGATATTTCCGGGATTGCACTCCAGGGTGACTTCCGCCGGGAGAACCCCTCCTCGGTTATCCCTTTTTACGGCATCAAGGAGCCTGCCCAGAGCCTCCGTATCGACCAGCCCGGGTGTTCCTCCCCCCAGGTAGAGAGTCCGGAAGGAATCGATCCCGTAGAGAGAGCACAGTTCTCTCATCTGCCGGGGGATCTGACCCAAAAGCTGATTCTGAATTGTAAGATCACAGGCGGAGTAGAAGTCACAGTAATCGCATTTTCTGACACAGAAAGGAATGTGAATATAAAGGGACGCCCCGCAGGTACTCACAGGAATGACATTCCCCGGAATGGCCAGTATCGGAAGAACACTTTCCCGAGGATTCTCTCCCTGGGAAGAGGACCCCAGAAATAGGAATCGCTTCCCTGTCCCCTGTTATCGCTTAATAGAAAGTATTCATTTTCTTTGAGCACATACTCATCCATACTGCCGTCCAGAGGAAAACCTGGCTTCCATCCTTCCTCGAGACGGGGAAGCTGAATTGTATATCCGGACGGAATCACGAGGCTCTCCGGGAGAAAGCTGTTCTCTCCAGCCGGTTTGATGTACAGCTGAAAACCGTTCATTCTCACCGTATCGCCCGGAAGACCGACGATCCTTTTAATCAGGATTCCCGATTCCCAGTTCTGTCTTGAAAATGAGCTGAACTGAAATTTCTGAAAAGTAAAGAATCTTACGGCGGGATTGAAAAAATCAATGAGTTTCTGATTCTCCCTGTAGTAGGGAGGCGAAATGACAACGAGCTCACCCCGTTCCAGGGGCGTGACACCGCCGTGAAACAGAGTCTGCCTTCTGTCTGAGAGAAGTGGAGAAAAAAGGATTCTGTCTCCGGACGCCAGGGTCGGCAGCATGGATGAGGATTGAACTCTCACGGCTGTGGCGATCTCTTTGCTGAAGAGAATATACAATATGAACAGAAGAACAAGTATAACGATACGGCGTATACGCCTGGACGCTATCGCCTGTTTTTCCTTGTAGGATCTGCCCCTTCTGCTGGTACTGGATATCACTAATGAATCATCCCCGCCCTGGCAGCCGGCCAGTACTTGAACATGGCCTGACCGAGGATCTTTTTCCTGGGAACCGCACCGAAATAACGCCCGTCGTTTGAATTATCACGGTTGTCGCCCATGGGTACAATCCAGTCCAGAGGAACGTAATATCCCGTTTCGGCAGATTTTCTCCATCTGGCGGATGCGGAATGATTGTAGGGCTGGATTTCAAATTTCCTTTTCTGACGCCACAGATCCATCTCAAGTGGGTCCTTATAGGTCAATTGGTCTATCCCGGAAGCGGCTTTTCTGATTTCGGCCGGTATGGAAAGCCCCTCCTCCTGGAGTGAGTAGGCTTCACCGTATGCCCTGAAAACAGGATAATCCTCGGGACTGATCATTCTCTTGTTGCCGTAGGACAGTCCCGACAGATTTTTAAAATCCTCTTCCTGAAGAAACTCTCTTTCTCCCCTGGCCTTGATCTGCAGATTACCCTGATACTGCCGGAACACATCGCCGTCCTGAACGACCTGCCTTTTTATAAGGAAATGGGCCTTGGGATTACCGTTCTCATCTTTGTCGATATCCACCATTGAAAGGGTCAGCATATAGATAACCCTCTGCATGACATCAAAGACAGGACCCCTGGAGAGGTATACGGGATTTTCGAAGATAATGACTTCTCCCCTCTGGGGTTTTTTAAAGCCGGGGATCTTTGCCATTCCCGGAAGCAGCTCGGGCCCGTAAATCAGCTTATTGACGAAAATCCGGTCTTTGATGAGGAGCGTGTCTTTCATGGAGCCGGATGGAAT
>QKJO01000089.1 GCA_003249275.1 Spirochaetaceae bacterium | reverse complement strand
CCTTCAAATAATGAAATAATACAGATGAAATGAATGTGACAGAAGATCTGAAAATTCAAAACCGGGTATCCATCATAATTGCTGTCGCGGGCGGGCTGGTCATTCTTATAAACCTGTTCCGGAATCTTTTTATAAGACACAGGAGTCTGTTGGATACTCTGCTGCATAATCAGACCGTTTCTCTTTTATTTATGTTTTCCCTGATCATGTTTCTGACAAGAAAATCAAAGTCGGCCTTTGTGCGGTATCTGCAGATCTTTGTTTTTCTGGCCAATGCAGCTCTTGCTATAATGGATGAGTATGATGCGTTTCACGGCATGGGTTTTGTTATTCTGGCTATACTGCTTGCCCACCGTTATGGTTTTTTTAACAGGCATCCCCGTATCAAATTGATAATCCTGGCCGTGTTTACCATGACTTTTATTGAGCTGTCCATCAACGCCGCCGGCGAAGATCATGTCGGCTCCAGCATAGATATCCTGATTTATATTGTTTTCTTCCTCACTCTTATCTATCTGATCTACAAGAGTGAAATTGATCATTTTCTCAGGCTGGAAAAAGTCCTTAGTGAAACGATCAGTTCCATGGAAAACGAAAAGTCAGTTCTTGAGAAAGAGATCATGATCTATTCGGGTGAAATTCTGAAAAGGGAGTCCCGTATCCGGGAACTGGAGATGGAGATTTCCTCCTCAGTCGATCATGGACAGCCGATCAGGCTGAAGGAAGATTTCGGAATTACAGGGCGGGAAGAGGATGTTATTCGTGAGTTCTGCCTGAATCCGCAGCTGACCACCAGTGAACTGGCGGACCGCCTCCATATGAGCTTCGGCACGATCAAACGTCACTTCAACAGCATCTTCAAAAAACTGAAGGTCCGATCCCGTTCAGAACTGCTGGACAGGTGCAAATGGAATTTCCGTCAGGAATAAAAACCTCTTTCCCTTCCCGGGCGGACCGGACAGCAGGATCTGGCAATCCTTTTCCATCTGTACTATGTTTACCAGAAAGATCATTCAACCGAGGTGATTCATGTCCATCGAGACGGTGAAACAATTTTTTGCAGCCAGAGGCTTCGGCGACAGAGTCATGGAACTGGCCGAATCCAGCGCCACAGTGGAAATGGCCGCCCGTGCCATCGGCTGTCTGCCCGAACACATTGCCAAGACCATGTCCTTTCATGTTGCAGGGGAACCGGTCCTCGTCGTGACCGCCGGGAATGTCAAAATCGACAACCGGAAGTTCAAGGAGGCCTTCAATGAGAAAGCCCGGATGATTCCTTTCGAGGAAGTGGAAGATATGATCGGTCATGCTCCCGGCGGAGTCTGTCCCTTTGCTCTGAACGACGGTGTCCGTGTTTTTCTGGATGTGTCCCTTCAGAAATATGAAACCGTCTACCCGGCGGCGGGAAACGGCAGCAGCGCCGTCCGAATGTCCATATCCGATCTTGAGGAACATTCCTCCTATGTCAAATGGGTCGATGTATGCAAAGAAGCTGGCTGATGATGACCGTCCCGCCCGCAGCTTATTAGGAAGGATTTGAAATATGAAAATAATGGTTATCTCTGATATTCACGGAAAGGCTCCCGCTCTGGAATCGGCGTTGAATATCTATAAAGGCGGAGGGTTCGACCAGCTTTTTATTCTGGGAGACATTCTGTATCACGGCCCCCGGAATCCCATTCCGGATGGGTATGATCCGGCAGCCGTGGTCGAACTTCTCAACCCCCTGAAACAGGAAATCCTGGCGGCCCGGGGCAACTGCGACAGCGAGGTGGATCAGATGCTTCTGAACTTTCCGATGATGGGTGACTACTCCCTTTTTGTCCACGATTCCCGCCGGTTTGTTCTGACCCACGGCCATCTGGATTCTTCCAGGATTCCATCCCTGTCTTCCGGCGATGTCAGACTCTCCGGCCATACCCATCTCCCCGTCCTTGAACTGAAGGATAATGTCTGTTTATTCAATCCCGGTTCCGTCTCACTGCCCAAGGGCGGGAATCCGGCCTCTTATGGCGTTATCGAGAATCATGTCCTCTCTGTCCGTCTTCTGGAGACGGGTGAAGTGCTTCTCAGTTTGACATTAACCTCGTAAACCCTCCGGCTTCGTGCGGCATCGGGTTTTAAAATATTAGAGACATCTGGAGAAAAGTGTGTAATACTGTCGGTATACAGTCAAAATACTGACAAGGAGCGCACAGTGACTGAACTATCTAAAAATAAAAACAAAAAAATATCCTTCTCCACACCCCTGATTTTGCTTGTTGTTTCTGTCCTGACGTCATCATTTCTGATACAGGGATTTTTTATCCTGTCCCGGATGTCCCGGGAGTTCAAAACATCTCAGACCGAAAATTTCACCATCATTACCCAGTCCATCAGCGATTTTCTGGATCTTCAGGTACAGTCCACCGCAAGGCTGCTGGATACCTATGGGGAGGAGATTCTCAGAGACATGTACAGAAACAAGGCGGAGTCTCTGACTCTGACACCTGAACTTCATAATCTTGTAATGGAGCTTTTCCAGGGGAGCAATTATTTTGAATCATCCTTTCTGCTGGATCCCGAAGGTATCATCCTCGATTCGTCCTTTTCTTCCTCTTTGATAGGACAGGATCTTTCCGGGCGTGACTACTTTAAGGCTATCGCCGAGGAAGGGGACCGCTTCTATACGGCTCAGAAGGCAATTCTCTCAGCTGCAACGGGAAATCTGACCATCGTTCACGCCTCGGCTATCAAAGTTGACGGAGAACTGAAGGGTATTCTCGGAGTCTCTCTGAATCTCAGTTCTTTTGCCAGAAGATTTGTCGTGAATAAATCTGTGGGGGAAACCGGATACCCATTTGTTCTGGATAAGGACGGGGTCATTCTTATTCATCCTGTGGATGAACTGGTGAACACCCGGTCCCAGGATCTGGATCCGGTATTCCAGACTGTAGTGGAAGGTGGTGAGAGGATACAAAACATCTCCTATACTCTGTCGGGTCAGCCTAAACAGGGGATCTTTGTCCGTATGCCCAGTACTCACTGGACTGTCTGTCTGGCCATCAATGATGATGAGGCATTCGGAGCTGTAAAAGTCCTCAGGATCATGCTGTTGGGAACAGGCATCCTGCTGATTCTGATGATAAGTCTGATACTGTCCATCTATGTCCGGAGGAGACTTGTCATCAACCTCAACAGTCTGGAACAGATTCTGTACAAGGCATCCGACGGGAATCTGACAAACAGGGGCGCTGTCAGAGGACGGGATGAGATTGCCGGGATGACGGGGTACATCAATGTACTCCTTGACTCTCTGAACCGGTTTTTCTTGAATCTGAAGGGGAGTCTGGACGATCTGGACGATGTAGGCCGGGAGCTGGCATCCAATATGGAGGAAACAGCAGCGGCTATTCATCAGATCAGATCCAACATGGATAACTCCCGTATCCAGATCAACCATCAGGAGAACTGTGTCGCCGAGACAACCCGGGTTGTGCAGGACATCATAGGCAATATTAAGGAACTTGATAAAAATATCAGCCGACAGGATAAGGAACTTATTCAGGGGGCCTCTGCTGTGGAAGAGATGATTGCTCAGATCAGAAACGTTTCTTCATCCACAGAAGAAGCGGATCGAATCATGGATGTGCTGAATCAATCCGCCCTGCTGGGAAGGGATAAACTTGAGAATGTATCATCGATGATCAGATCCATGGCGGAAAAATCCAGGAAACTGGAGGAAGCAAACGCTTTGATTGCCGGGATTGCAGCACAGACCAACCTGCTGGCAATGAATGCAGCCATCGAAGCCGCCCATGCCGGCTCTGCAGGAAAGGGGTTTGCTGTGGTGGCGGCTGAGATCCGAAAGCTGGCTGAACAGTCGACGGCACAGTCGTCGGAAGTCAAGAACACCATCACAGACATCTCCCGAAGCTATGAACAAATCGTAAGGGAATCCGAGGAAACCAACTCTTCATTTGCCGGGATTCAAACGAATATGGAAGCTATGGGGCGCATTACTGTGGAGATCAAGTCATCCATGGAAGAACAGGTTGCCGGCAGCACTCAGGTCCTTCAGGCTCTGGATGAGATGAAAAAGGCCGGAATGAATGTTCTGAATGGTTCCAGGGAGATGACCGACGGTAATAACATCATCCTGAAAACGGTGGAATCACTGACTCAGATCTCTCGGGAAGTTTCCTTAGCCATGAACGAAATCGGCAATGGCATGGATGAAATCAATAAAACCGCCCTCAGCGTCAGCGAAATAGCCCGCAGGAACAGGGAAAGCATCAATGAGGTGAAAAATGAGGCATCAAGGTATAGGACTGAATAAATATTCTTCCTCATTTTCAAAAGTGCCGGTTAATTTCTTTTTCCCATATTCCGAAGATAGAAAGAAGATATCGTTAAGCTCCGCATGGACTTAATTTTCTAAACATCAATGACTTCAACATAGAGTCTGAAAAGCGGGAGAATGCATGAAAAAAAGAAATGGCAGTTTCTTCGGGAAAATGAAGATTTCAACAAAGATCGTACTGAGCAGTATTTTCTTCCTGGTACCCATGGGAATCATGCTGGTGATCAGTCTGAGCGGTATCAAATACGACATCCGTTTTTCCACACTGGAAGTCTATGGAAACAGATATCAGAGACCACTGGAATCCCTGCTTCAGCGGGTTCAGGACTACTGGCTCTATGCCGGGGATGAAGAGGGAAATATCACCCTTCTGGGCTCTCTGAACAATGAGATAGAAGCCGCCTTCGATAAACTGGACGATGTTCAGTCTTCCATCGGTGAGGATCTTCAGTTTACGGAAGAGGGTTTGAGAATCCGCGGCCGGGAGCAGCTGGTTCCCTCTCTGATGAGAAAGCGGTGGGAAAATATCCGCCAGTCGGGAAGCAATGAAGAGTATCTCGCCCTTGTGGCCGACATCCGCGAAATGATCACCCACTCGGGGGATACATCCAACCTGATCCTCGACCCCGACCTGGACAGCTACTATCTGATGGACCTCTCACTGCTTGTTCTGCCCCAGACCCAGGACAGACTGGGTGAGATGCTGATCTACGGAACTGACCTTCTGGGCAGAATAGAAAAGGAGCAGGGTCCCGGAGCCGAACTCTCGGCCGAGGACAAGCTCAATTTCTATATCTATGCCAAGTTTCTGGAAGAGTCCGATTTCGACAGGATCAAGGGCAGCACCAATACAGCCGTCAACGAAGACCAGAATTTCTACGGCCTCTATGATGCCATGCAGGACGTGATTCCCGCCTCCTATAAGAGTTATGAAGCACCCACCCGGAAATTCATCGATATGCTCTATAACCTGGGAACTGCCGAAAAAGTGCCTGTTTCCAAAGATGCCTTCCTCGCCGCCGGTCTGGAAGCCAGGAATCAGAGCTTCTCCTACTGGAACAGCGTCGTGAAAATTCTGGACAGCCTGCTGGACATCCGTATGGATTCGTACCGCCAGAAATTCAAGGTCTATCTGATCTGGACGATCCTCACGCTGATCTGCGCCGTCGCCATCTTCTTCATAATAAGAAAGAACATCCTCACATCCATCTCCTCCCTCCGTGAGGCGTTTGAGAAAGCTTCAGGCAACGATCTCACCACGAGGATCGACATCGACGGCAAGGATGAGATTGCCGAGTGTTCGGAAGGGTTCAACGATCTTCTTGTCAAGTTTTTCGATCTCATGACCAAACTGCAGAGCATGACCGCCGTCCTGACAGAGTCGGTTCAGAATCTGAACGTCACATCCCAGGAGGTCTTTGCCACCTCCAATGATCAGGCTGCCGCAGTAAAGGAAATCGTCACCACCATGGAGGATTCGGACAGCCTCAGCAAGTCCATCGCCGCCAGTATCGGCAGCATCTCCGAGCTGGCCACAGGAACGACCGAAGCCGTCCGGGGCGGTTTTGACATCATCAAAACCACTCTGGACAAGATGAATGAGATCCGGGCCTCCAATGCCGAGACGATTGCGGGAATCAAGTTCCTGTCGGAGAAGATCGAAAACATCTGGGAGATCGTCAACCTGATCAACGGCATCGCCGATCAGACCAAGATCATCGCCTTCAATGCCGAACTGGAAGCCTCCTCCGCCGGAGAAGCGGGCAAGAGTTTCCAGCTGGTTGCCACCGAAATCAGACGTCTGGCCGACGGAACCGTATCGTCCACTTCGGAGATCAAAAACAGAATCAACGAGATCCAGCATTCCTCCGACACCCTGATCGTTTCCTCTGAAGAGGGAACCAGAAAGATCGCCGAGGGGAATGAGCTGACAGGTCAGATGAACAAGGTTTTTGAGGGTATCCTCAATTCCACGGAGAAAACGGCCCGCTCCACCGATCAGATCTCGGTGTCTATCAATCAGCAGGTCTCTTCCTTCGAACAGATCCTCATGACCCTGAAACAGATTTCAGAGGGAATTGATAACTTCGTCGTTGCCACAAAGGCCAGCGCCAACAGCGCCGAGACACTGAAAGGTATGGCGGAAGATCTGGATAAACGGATTGAGATGTTCCATGTGACTCCCAGAGAGGGTAATGCCTGAGGATCTGAAATCTGAAGGAAGAAAGAAGGCGGCCGACGGGCCGCCTTTTCTATTTTCAATGAAGCAATTATTTGAAATCCAGAGTCACGGCGCCTTCCCAGAACTCTTCGGGCGGAGCCGTCTGAAAGCGGGTGCACCGCTCAAAGTACTGCTGAGTCGGGAAATCCCCCGGGATCAGTTCCAGAGCCATGGTCAGGTACTTCAGGGCTATCCTCCAGTTTCCGATGATGTACATGCGGATTCCCTTTTCGTAGAAATCCCTCCATTCTTCCGAAAACTTTCCGGGTTCCGTCTCCAGCGAGTAGATCCTTGTCGATTCACTTTTTCCCTTGACCCTGGCGATATCCACCAGTCGGGAGTAAAAGCTCTCTCCCAGATGGAGGCGGACCTCTTCCGAGATCAGGATGGGAACCTTGTAGTGCTTTGTCAGACTCTCCAGTCTGGCGGCCAGGTTTACCGTATCGCCGATGGCGGTATAGTCGAATTTGACCGAGCACCCGATATTGCCGATGATGGCCTTGCCTTCGTTCAGTCCCACGCCGATAGAGAATCCTCCGGGGGGAAGCTTCATCCCTGAGGTGTCCGTGTCGGGGTAGCGGGCAATCATCTCAAGAGCGGCCCGGGCGGCCCGTTCCGCATTGTCCGGATGGCTGACGGGGGCTCCGAAAATCGCATAGACCGCATCTCCGATGAATTTATCGATGGCGCCGCCGTGTTTCTGAATGATATCGACCATGCGGGTGAAGTGGGCGTTCAGAAAGGCTACCACCTGGTCGGGTGAGTTCTCCCTCATGATCAGATCGAACTGCCGGACATGGCAGAACAGGACGACGATGGTTCTGTTTTCGCCTGTCATGAGATCCTCGGTGGAATCCTTGATCAAGAGGTCGTTGATGATCTCGACAGGCAGAAACCTTGTGAAGGCCCTGAAGATGGCGTTGGTGTCTCTCTCCTTCTTCTGGAACCGGTTTGAGTTGAAGATGATTCTGATTACAAGTTCGGTCAGTCTCTGCGCCGTGGCGGAGGTCAGTTTGACGGCCTCCCGCTCCAGGATTCCGGAAAAGATAAGCCCGATACCCCGTGTTTCGGGAATCACCAGAGGACTGAGATATGTGATCTGCGATCCGAATTCGCTTTCTGCGGGCATGCCGGCATCTATGAACCTGAGGGCCTCATGGTGCAGCTGTGCCTCCGGAATACTATCCACACCCGCTGCAAGGCAGCAGAATTCAACCGGTCCGTCCTGACTGCTGAACCTGAGAAAAGCAAAATCAGTGTGAAGAAGCATCATGATCTGACCCAGCATTTTCCGGATAAACTCTTCCCCTGCGGTGATGTTTACAGAGCTCAGTTCGGACAGGCAGTAGGCTTCGTGGATCTGGTTCAGCAGAGAGTCTTTCGCATGAGTCTGAATCAGCTCTTCCGGCTTCACTCCCTCCGGACTTCCGGGGCCGGGGAATGCACCGTCCTGGACTGTGTTTCTTCTTCGGTAGAGGAGCTGGGCAATCTGAACCTTGGCGGTTTCGGAAGCCAGCGATTTTCTGTCGAAGTTCACTACACCCGGAAACAGGAAGGACCGTTCGTGCTCACCGATGAAGATCAGGGGAATCTCCCGGATGTCCGGCAGGTTCTTCAGTGAAAAGACAAGTTCATCCAGATCCGTGCTCAGACTGTCTCCGATGAAGATCATGAGGGGCGGTGATTCCAGCAGGGCTCTTATAAATTCTTCCCTGTTCCTTTCCGTCCGGATCTGAAACTGCTGGAATTCTTCTATTGTGAGGGAGGCGAGGAGGGAGGATGACTCTCCGTACAGGATCTCTGTCATTTCAGGTTTCAACCTCCCTGGGGGAGTAGAGGCCGTCGGGCCACTCTTCGTCCTCTTCCGGTTTCAGGATCTCCTGAATCGGGATCTCCGTACGGATCAGGCGGGCGATTTCTCCGGAAAACAGAATACTCTTCTTGTACACCTTGGTGATTCCCTCCAGTTCTTCCGCCGTCCCTATCACATCCCCGATGGCCGTGAAGGCGCTCTTGGCCGGAGATCCAATGTTGCCGATGATGGCTTCTCCCCGGTGCAGGCCGATTCCGATATTGTAGCGGGAACCGTCCAGGACGAGGGTGCTGCAGTCCACTTTTCCTACCCGGGCAATCATCTCCCTGGCGGCCTTCACTCCGCAGAGACTGTGGTCTTCCTCTCCCTCGGTGAGGCCGAAGATGGCGACAATGGCATCACCGATGAATTTATCGATGGTTCCTCCGTACTTCCTGATGATGGCCACCATGGCTTCAAAATGCCTGTTCAGAAAATTCACGACCTCCTGGGCCGAGTTCTTCTCGGTGATTGTGGTAAAGGAACGGATATCCGAAAAAAGGAGGGTGATCTCCTTTTTCTGTACCGACTGGTTTCCCTTTTCAAGCTCCTGTTCAATGAGACCGGGAATGATCTCCGGAGGGACGAATTTTGAAAATATATTGAATACTTTTTCCTGTTTGATCACATTCTGGGTATTTCTCAGGGAGAAGAGAAGCGGGTATTCCATTTGTTTCACATAAGATTCAATGGCAGCGAGGATCTCGCCCTTGAAAAAATTGTTGCTCAGATGCCCCAGATGAATGCTTCCGATGGGCTCTCCCGTAATGTCGTTCAAGGGGAGAAAACAGTAGGAACTGATCTTGTGGGGTGAAATCTTGATACGATTGAAAGCCGCCGCATCTTCTGCAAACAGGGTCTCCTCCGGATTTTCAAGGTCCGCACCCCGGAAAGTCTGATAGAAATCGTTCAGGCAGAAACCGAGGAAATCGTCATAGTCCTCCCGGACGATGCCCACAGAAGGCAGAACGAAGGAGTCGACGCTGGAGTTCCTGTGGAGAAGCACCACCGCCAGATTTATCTGGGTCATATCCATCAGTTTTTTCAGCAGCAGATGGATTGTTTTGGACAGGATTTCGGTTCTCAGCGGGATGGTGGACACCTCGCTTTTGACTGTGATGGATTCGAGAATCTTCAAAAGGCGCCTGTTCGTCTCCTTCTCGGAGAAATCGATGGACAGGGGCAGCAGAGAAGGGATTTCCCTCTCCTGAGTCCCGATGCCGAAAATCTCATCCGGCGATGTCAGAAATCCGGAACCTCCGGCGGCTGTAAACAGATTCCTCAGCTTCGGATCGGGTCTGCCGAGTATCCCGTATACCGGGAGCAGAGACCCGGGGAAGTACTCTCTGAATCCTGAAAGAATATTAAAACAGCCGGGCGAGTCTATATCGATCAGCACCATATCGGGAATCTGAGACTTCCGGGTCAGGGTGAGGACGGCTCCGGTATTGACCGGCTCTACTCTGTGGTCCTCCCCGGGATGGAGAGATTCTGTCAGGGAAGGGGAAACCATGAGAAACATAGACGGCTTATCCTATGAACCCTTTGACCTTGTCCAGCAGGTTTCCGCGGTCGAAGTCTTTTTTGGAGATGAGAGCATTGGCTCCCAGGGCGGCAATCTTGTCTCTCAGCTCCTTCTGATTATCCGAGCTCACCACGATGATGGGCGTTTTAAGGTATTTGGACTGTCTCCTGATATTTTCTATCAGTGTAAATCCGTCCATCCTTGGCATTTGAATGTCCGTAATGATCAGGTGGTAGTACTGCTCCTTCAGCTTATCCAGAGCATCAATCCCGTCAACCGCCGTTGAGACATTGAAATTTCCCAGTTCGAGGATCGATTTTTCTATCTCCCTGGTGGACAGAGAATCGTCTACCACCAGGATCTGTTTGTACTGTTTGTTGTCCGACGTATAGCGTACCTTGAACTCGATATTCCGGATTCCTTTGAACCTGTTGATGAGTTCAGGCACAAAGAGGATATTGATGATTTCAAAGTTCTCGTCAAAGACGATGCCCTGCAGTACCTTGAGTTTGGACAGCTGTCCGGGCAGAGGTTTGAAGATCATGGAGGAGAACTGGATGACCGCATCCACGGTGATGCCGATGATGTCTCCCATGGATTCGACCACAACCACCGACAGTTTGTCCGACGTGGATGTACTCTCCTCATCCAGCAGGGCCGAAAGGGGATAGACGGGTATGATCATATCCCTCAGACGGATGACATTCCTGTTGTGCATGAGCATGACTTCATCCCTTTTGATAATCAGGATCTCTTTGACGAAGGCTGCAGGGATCAGGAATTTCCGGTCCTGAACGGAGATGAAGAATCCGTTGACTGTGGCCAGGGAGAGGGGGAGGGAGAGCTCGAAGAAGGTCCCGTTCCCGGGGTCGCTGTTGATTGTGATCTTTCCCTTGATCTTTTCTATGTTGGTCCGGACGATGTCCAGACCGACTCCCCGGCCCGACAGGCTGGTTACTTTTTTCGTCGTTGTAAAGCCGGACTGAAAGAGGTAGCTGGACAGGGTGCCCCGGTCCATTTTCTGGATCTCCTCCTCCGATTCGGGGTACAGAGAGATGGCCTTCTGCCTGATGGCTTCATAGTCCAGGCCTCTGCCGTCGTCGGAGATGGAGATGTTGACCCTGCCGCTCTCGGCGGTACACTCCACATACAGACGGCCCCGGGGCGATTTTCCGTTTTTCTGTCTCTCATCGGGAGTTTCTATACCATGGTCAATGGCGTTTCTGATCAGGTGGATGACCGGGTCGTTGATATGTTCCAGAATGGTTTTATCCAGCAGGATGTCGGCCCCCTTGATTTCAAAGTCCACCTCCTTTCCGATGATCAGGGAGATCTCCTCCACCATCTTGCGCAGGGGATCCATGACGATATTGAGGGGCAGCATCTGCAGACTGAGGACGTTCTCCTGCAGCTCGAAACTCATATGCTCCAGCTGGACCATCTCATCGATGTAGGTTTTCCGGATGCCCTGGGTCAGTTTGAGATTCCTGTCCAGAGACTTGATGATGTCTTCTTTATCATTCTGTCCGGGAAGGTTTCTGATTTTTCTCAGGGTTTCCCGGAGTCCCTCTTCCAGCTCGGCTAGGTTCTCATTCTCCTTCTTGAACTGAAACTGCTGAATGATCAGACCGTTCAGCTTTTTGACGATCTCATCAATTTTACTGACCTTGACCCGGATGGTTTCATAATCCCCCAGGGTATTGGGGTCCATCTCCTCGTAGTCGTCGTCCGGAGAGGATGGCT
>QKJO01000106.1 GCA_003249275.1 Spirochaetaceae bacterium | reverse complement strand
ATGATGATGTCTCCCTCCTCCAGAAAAGGCAGAAGCTGTTCGATCACCTTGTCCACTACCGAACCGGCTTTGACCATGATCATCACCTTCCGGGGGCGTTTGAGAGTGGTGCAGAATTCTTCCAGGCTGGATGTTCCGAGGATTGTGTCCCTTCCTGAAGCATTGCCGGCCAGAAAATCTTTCGTGACCTGTTCCGTTCTGTTGTAAACAGCGACCGTAAATCCGTGATCGTTCATGTTGAGGACCAGGTTCTGTCCCATGACAGCCAGCCCGATCAGTCCGATATCCGCTTTCATTCCATTCCTCCAGGATTTTGATTCCGTCTTCAGAAAAGTTTTGTCTATTTACTCGGTTTCTTCCAGTTCTCTGATCCAGATCGCGGGATCGCTGTCGCTGGGCATCCTCCAGTCTCCCCGGGGGGAGAGGGCGATGGTTCCCACCTTGGGTCCGTCGGGCAGACAGGACCGTTTGAACTGCTGGGAGAAGAACCTCCGGATGAACTTCTGCAGCCATCCTTTTATGATCTCTTTTGAATATACACCCTCAAAGGCTTTTTCCGCCAGCATAAGGGTTTTGGCGGGACCGAATCCGCATCTGACGATCTGATAGAGAAAGAAATCGTGGAGCTCATAGGGACCGATCACATCTTCCGTTTTCTGGACGATCTCACCGTTCCGGTCAGGCGGCAGCAGCTCGGGACTGATGGGTGTGTCGATGATATCGTACAGAATCTCGGCGGCCTTCCTGTTGTCCTGCTGGTCAGCCACGAAACGGACAAGGTATTTTACAAGCGTCTTGGGGACTCCCGTGTTGACGGCGTACATGGACATATGATCGCCGTTGTAGGTGCACCAGCCCAGGGCCAGTTCGGAGAGGTCACCTGTGCCGATGACAATTCCGCCCAGCATGTTCGCCTTGTTCATCAGGTGCATGGTCCTCTGACGGGCCTGAACGTTCTCGTAGGCCGTGTCGGAAGGTTCTCCGTGATGGTCCAGTTCTTTCATCTGCAGGGTGCAGAGATCTCTGATGTCCAGGACTTCGATGGGAATGCCCATCTCTTCGCAGAGCATTTCGGCATTTCCCTTCGTTCTTTTTGTCGTCCCGAATCCGGGCATGGTATAGCAGTGCAGTCCCTCAAGAGGCAGTCCGGCTCTGTGAAAGGCCTCCCTGGCTACAAGAAGGGCCAGGGTGGAATCCAGTCCTCCCGAGAGTCCGAGTACGGCTGTCCTGCAGCCGATATGCCTCAGTCTGGACGCCAGGGCTGTACTCTGAATGGAGAAAATTTCGCGGCAACGGTATTCCCGGTCGTCTTCAGACGAGGGTACAAAGGGGTGGGGATCTACTGTGCGCTGCAGCTGTGCTTCTGCAGGTTCCGGACCCTTATAACCGACCGTTCTGCAGCGGCGGGTCTCCAGGGCCATGGTCTGTGAGAAGGATGTGGAGCTGATCCTCTGCTGTTCCAGAAATTCGAGGTCCGTATCGCAGCAGGTCCAGCTGCTTTCAAAGTTGAACCGTTCATTCTCCGCAAGAAGCCTTCCGTTTTCATAGATCAGGGCATGACCGCCGTAGACCGTGTCTGTGGTCGATTCTCCCGGTCCTGCCGAGGCATAGGCATAGGCGGCGATACAGCGGGCCGACTGCTGGGAGGTCAGGTGTTTGCGGTAGTCCGCCTTGCCGACCAGTTCATTGCTGGCCGACGGGTTGGCGATGATCAGAGCGCCTGCCAGTGTGAGGGCCGTGCTGGGAGGAAGGGGCGACCAGAGATCTTCGCAGATCTCGATACCGAACCTCATAAGAGGATTGTTTTCATCCTGGAAAATAAGATCTGTTCCGAAGGGAACGAGGCCCTGGTTCAGGACGATCCCGGTTTCGAGGCAGTTTCTGCCCGATGCAAACCAGCGCTGTTCATAGAATTCACTGCTGTTGGGAAGATAGGTCTTGGGTACGACTCCCAGAATGCCTCCCTTGTAGAGGACCGCCGCACAGTTGTATAGAGCGCTGTTTATAAGGAGAGGCAGTCCGGCAATGACGGGGTAGTCGAGCCGGATGGTCTCTTCGGCCAGGGAGAGAAGGGCTGCTTCCGACTTTTCGAGGAGGGTTTTCTGCCGGAAAAGGTCGCCGCAGCTGTAGCCTGTCAGGGCCAGTTCGGGCAGGAGGAGGAGATCAGGCCGTTCCGCATCCGCCTGCCGGATCAGTTCCAGAATGGCATCGAGATTTTTTTCCACCGACCCCGGCTTGACAGAGGGTACGGCGGCACAAATACGGGCAAAACCATGTTTTTTCAATGTTAACTCCTCATATGTCATGATGAATTTAGCTGTCAGTCGGCCGCCTGTCAACAGAAAGGGGAGGACGGGGCTTCTAAAACCCTACATTCCTGTAATAACAGGAATTTTTCATACTTTTCTGTAGATGATTTTTTAAAACTTTTCATCATCCTATTGACGCAGTCATTTTCCTAACTTCTTATCAGAAAAATAACTAAGTCCTGATTATTCTCTTATATCACAAATGGCACAACTATTGCATAGGTATAGACAAAAGCGGCGTGCGTACCGGAGGAATAAATCAGACATGGCTGCTAACAGGAGGAAGAGAAATGGCAATCTTTGATAAAAGCAAATCTTTGTGGGTAGTTGACTCAACCTTACGGGAACGCAGCATGATGAAAGGCAGAGAGTACACCGAGGCTGAAAAGCTGAAAATCGCCCATCTCCTGGCTCTTTCCGGAGTGAATGAAATCGAGGCTGGAATTCCTGCCAAGGGACCGCGGGAATGCCGTGTGATCCGTCAGATAAAGATAGATAACCCCGGGACTCTGGTGACATGCTGGGTCAAAGCTTCCATGGAGTCTATCGATCTGGCAAAAAGATGTGCGGTAAACAGCATCCACATCTGCTTTCCCGAAGAGACGATTGCACACAGTGTTTCTTCGGCTCAGTTTGAGGCCTCCCTTCTGAAGATGAAGGAGATGATCAAAAAGAGTTTCGAGCACTTTGATTATGTCAGTGTCGGTATTTCAAATCCTTTCAGCGGCGACCTTATCAAGCTGAACCGCTTTATATCAAAAGCCACCCATTTCGGCGCTCTCAGAGTACGCCTGGCAGACTCCGAAAACAGCGTCACCGCAGAGGATGTGCAGAAATTCTTTGAAATTGTCAAAACAAGAACCAATGCTTCACTGGAGTTTCACGGGCATAATGCCGGAGGGCTCGGCCATGAAAATACACTGAGATCCATCTACGGCGGTGCCGATGCCATAAGTCTTACAGTGAACGGTCTGGGAGATAACGGCGGAGTGGCTTCTCTGGAAGATATGGGACCGGCGCTGCTGAGTTCCTTCCAGTATACAAATCTGAACTTCTACAAACTGAATGAAGTTTCGAAAATGGTTTCCACTCTCGAAAACAGAAGAAAAACCAGATCCGGAGCCGTATCGGCAGCCTGATCCGACCGGATGAAAACCTTGCTCTGATTATAGGACCCTGCAGACTGGTTAAACCGGCCTGAAAGGTCTATAATCCCGGCGAGGTTTTATGATATTTCAAATCCCTGTTCGGAAAAGACCGGTCCTTCTGGAATTCCTCCTCTACCTTCCCCTGGTTCTGTTCCTGAGTCTTTTCTGCGTGAAGAGTTCTCAATCCCTCCTCCGTCTCAAGTCGGCGGATGATCTTTATACTTCCCTTTTTTCAGGTTCATCCCTCTCCTCCGATGAAGTCTCATTTTTAAGCCATCTGACTCCTCAGGATATAGAGACAGTCATGACTCCCTGGAGCGAGTCCCGCAGAAAGGCGGCTTTTCTACTTATGGAATACAACGGCTACCGGGGGCCGGCAGCCGGAGCGGACGGTCAGCCGCAGGCGGCTTTATCCGAAAGGTCCGGATTTTTCGCTGAAGTCTCCTCTCTTATGGAATCGGAATCCTATGAAGAAGCCGAACTTCTGCTGCGGAATACGCTGGATTCCGGTGATGAGTCAGTCATGGACGACGACTTTTTCCTTCTCCTCCGCAGCGTGGTTATGAAAACGGATAGCTGGAAATTCTGGGGCGATGCGCTGACTCCGGAGCGGGATGACGCCGGGTACGGTTTATCCTTTTTTCTGGCAGCCTGCCATGAAAAACAGAATCACTGGAGTGATGCCCTTCTCTGGTACGAGAAAGCCGCATCTTCAAGCCGCGACTGGGAAGAACTGAGACGGAGTCAGTGGTACATCCTGAGACTCATGACCAGACAGTTTCCGGAACTTCTGGCCGGCTTTTTTGAATCGTCCGGAGTTCTCAGGAATGACGGGGACTATTTTGATGATGTCATGGATGAGTTCTACAGCCTCCTGATCCGTCAGAGGAGATGGACCGAGCTGGCCGCCCTTCTTCCCCTTGTAAGAAGCGCCGGTTTGACCGAATCGGCATCACAGGGCCTTTTTCTTCTTGAAAAGGGACGGGAGGAAGGGTTCGTCACTTTCAGCGAACCCCTGATTGAGAGTTCGGGTTTCAACCCGGATCCGATGGGATATTTCGCTCTGCGCTCCCGTCCCGAGTCCTGGCCCCGGGGAAGCGGGTCGACCGATTCCGCAGCTCTTCCGGGACCCGACAACATGGATGAGGTCTATCAGATTCTGATCGGGGCGGGTTATCAGGCCGAAGTCTACAGGCTCTGGGATAAAAACCGTGAAACCCTCACCCCCGAAACTGTGAAGTCCCTCTGTCTCTACCTGGAGGATAAAGGAGATCTCTATGAGCTTATCCGTTTTGCCGGATTCTGGTTTCATATCTTCCCGGCCGATCAGGCCCTGGAACTGCTTCCCTGGGTTTTCCCCGGTTCGGACAGATATACTTTTTCTGACAAGACTGTCCCTCAGGAGCTGATTCTGGGAATCATCAGAAGGGAGAGTGCCTTTCATGAAACCATCTTCTCCTTTGCCGGGGCGGGGGGACTGATGCAGCTGATGCCGTCGACGGCTGAGGAGCTGGCGAGGAAGAACAGACTGGAAAGCTGGAATCTGCTGGAGGCGGAGGATAATATTCTTCTGGGAACACTCTATCTGGAGTGGCTGAGGGAACGCCCCTGGACATCCTCCTATGTGGATGTCCTTGCCGCCTATAACGGGGGTGGAGGCAATCTCCGTTCCTGGAAGCGCAGACTGGGTTATGAAGACCCCGATCTGTTTATTCAGAGTATCCCTTTCCGGGAAACCAGGGATTATGTAAGGAAGGTCATTGTCGCGGCGGCTTCTTACAGGTATCTTGATACAGGAGTTCCTCCCGGTGACTGGGTGGAACAGTTTTACAGGTCATTTTGATCTATACTGACACTAATCGGAATATTTTATTGAGGGTTAACAGATGACATATATTCAAGCCGTACTACTCGGACTCATACAGGGTCTTACCGAATTTCTGCCCGTGTCCAGTTCGGGACACCTTCTCATGATGAGAAATCTGATGGGACTGGGAGAGGTCCCTGTACTTTTTGATGTCCTCCTTCATGCGGCGACTCTTATTGTAGTTCTTGTGATGTTCCGTAAAAAGGTCCTGGAACTTCTGGCGTCCCTGTTCCGCTGGATCATCCGGAAAGGGAATGAGCAGGACATGCGGAATATGAAGCTCATCGGGATCATCCTGATCGCCGTCTTCATTACAGGCGTCATCGGAGTTTTCATCAACGAACTGAATGTCTCCGAAACTCCCGAGATCGTGTTTCCCCTCTATATCGTGACGGCTCTGCTCCTTCTGACCACCATCAAGGCGTCGGGAAAACGTGAATATAGGGATCTGACAATCCGGGACGGTATTTTTACAGGGGTTGCCCAGGGACTGGGTGTACTTCCCGGTATTTCCAGATCAGGCATCACCATCTCGGCGGGGCTTTTCAGGAAGATGAGCCGCGATACGGCGGCGGAGTACTCCTTTATCATTTCGGTTCCCGCCATACTCGGGGCCCTGCTGCTTGATATGAAAGACGGGGGAGAGCTCCTGAGCTCCATCTCCTTTCCCATCATGGCGGCCGCATTTATGACAGCCCTGGTTTCAGGATTTCTGGCTCTCTGGATGCTGGTCAAGCTGATTCACAGCGGCAAATTCTACTACTTCAGTTTCTACCTGATTCCTCTGGGTATTCTGGGACTGATTTTCTTCTGACCACGCCGTCCGCGCCTTTTGCCTTTACGGATGTTCAGGTCGGCGGGTTCAGGATCGGAGGAGAAATTCCGATAGTAAAAGAAAAGAGGAGAGATCTCATTGAATAAGTTTGCCCGTGTATTGTCCATTACTCTTGCAGGTACCGCAGCATTGCTGTTTCTACTGACCCTGCTGGCTGTTCTGGGAGTTTCCGCGGGACCGGTCTCTTTCCTGTTCCGGACTTTTCACCTGGCGGCATTCTATGTTCCCCTTTATCTGGCCGTATGCGCCCTGATTCTGCACCTTCCCCGGGGAACGGAAAAGCTCCTTCTGACTTTGAATCTCTCTCTTCTTCCTTTTCTGAATCTGGCCCTTCTTCTCCATGTCATGACAGGGAATCTCACAATCTTTATTTCAAGATATCTTGTGACCGAGCTGGGACGCGGTATTTCCATCCCCTTTCTGATCCTTCTTCTTGCGGTGGAGTGCGCTCTCATTTACAAACTTGTTTCCTTTCTGATGCCGGGAAAACCCTGGCTGCCCGAGGGCTCCGACGTGGCGGAGTGGGTGGGAAAGCAGAAGACGGCCCTTATGAAAGCAATCCGGAATACTCCCGAATATAAGGATCCCGTCCGGGAGGAAATTTATGGAGGGGCCCCCTCGGATGAGGATGCCGAAACGGGTGAGGGACTCTTTGCCGTCCCCGAAATGCCGGGTCCCATTCCTCAGATGGAAGTTGAGGATGACAGCGAAATTCAGTCCCTCATTGCTTCTGTTCTCCGTCCCGGTTCCGTTCCCTCCGGAAGATTCGATCCCAAAGCGGTTCAGAAAGAGGCGGCTCCCCGGCCCTCTGTTCATGCCTTCAACCCCAACAAGACCATGAGTATCGATGATGTGGTCAATCCGATCTATGGAGAGGATGATGAAGACGGGGAAGAGCCTCTTCACGAGGAGGACCCCGGCATCGGTTTTCTCATGGATCAGGAGGATGTCCCTGAGGAGGATCTCATTTCCGGTCCCGTCGGGGAGACGGAAGATTTTGAAGAAGCCGATGATGACGTTCCCGAAGAAATTGATGCCCTTGAGTATGCGGATGAGGATGATTATCAGGATGATCCGGAACAGGATGCCGGTTTTGATGAAGATGAAGATTTCCGGGATGAGGAAGACTATGCGGAAGAGGGTTACCTGACCGACAGTTATGACGATCTGGAGGAGTGGAGAAACAATCCGCCCGAAGAGGATAGACCGGAAAACATTGAAGCCAAGCTTCTTCCCCAGGGAGAAACTGAAAAACTGGGTGTCCTGACCCCCGGTCTGCCGCCGAAGCACAAACGGAAAATGGAATACAAGGTTCCGGTCGCCGGGCTCCTCAAAGAGTATCCGGACAACAGCTTCGATGAGATCGACGATTATACGAGGCGTCAGGCCAGGGCTCTTGAGGAGACTCTGAACGAGTTTAAAATAGAAGCCTCTGTAGTGGGCATATCCCGCGGTCCCGTAATCACGATGTTTGAAATCCAGCCATCTCCCGGAGTCAAGGTTTCCCGTATCGTAGGACTTCAGGACAACCTGGCCCTCCGTCTGGCGGCATCCCGCATCCGTATCGTTGCTCCCATACCCGGAAAGCAGGCCATCGGGATTGAAGTTCCCAACAAAAAGCGGTCCATCGTCTCCTACAGCGAGCTGGTCTCTTCCCAGGAGTTTGTGGATGTGGATTATGAGATTCCCGTCATCCTGGGCAAGGACATCAGCGGGGGTAATCAGGTCATCGACCTGACCAGGACTCCCCACCTTCTGATCGCCGGTTCCACAGGATCGGGAAAGTCGGTCTGCGTCAATTCCCTCATCTGTTCCATTCTGTACCAGCGGTCGCCTCAGGATGTGAAACTGATAATGGTAGACCCCAAGATCGTGGAACTGAAGCTGTACAATGATATTCCCCATCTTCTGACACCCGTCATCACCGAATCCAAAAGGGCTTTTCAGGCGGTTCAGTGGTGTCTCTATGAGATGGAGAGACGTTACTCCCTCCTGGATGCCATGGGGACACGGGATATAAAGAGTTACAACAAAAGGATAAAAGACCGGGACATCGCCACGACAAAGCTGCCCTACATCGTTCTTGTGATCGATGAATTTGCCGATCTTATGGCTACCTCCGGCAAGGAGCTGGAGGGGATTGTCGCCCGTCTGGCCGCCATGTCCCGGGCCGTGGGCATCCATCTGGTTCTGGCTACCCAGAGACCCTCCATCGATGTCATTACTGGTCTGATCAAGGCCAACTTCCCCTCCCGGATCGCCTTTATGGTGGCCAGCAAGACCGACTCCCGGATCATCATCGATATGATGGGCGCGGAGAAACTGCTGGGCAAGGGAGATATGCTTTTTACTTCCGCATGGGATCCCTTTCCCTCCCGTGTCCAGGGAGCCTTTCTGTCTGAGGATGAAGTCGAGCGTGTGGTCTCCTATGTCAAAACTCTGGGAGAACCCGAGTATATCGATGATGAGATCTTCCTGGACGAGGACGACTATGAGTCCGGCGGCGGCGACGGAGGACCCAGTTCTTTCTCGGATCCCCTCTTTGACAAGGCGCTGGATATCGTTCTTGCCGCCGGTAAAGCTTCTGCATCCTACCTTCAGAGACGGCTGCAGATCGGTTACAACCGTGCCGCCCGGCTTGTGGAGGAGATGGAGATTCAGGGCATTGTGGGTCCTCAGAACGGCAGCAAGCCCCGGGAAGTGGTTCACATCCCCGACCGGCCCGGACGGGAGATGCTTGATACAGACGCAGACTGAAT
The DNA here is from genome assembly GCA_003249275.1 of Spirochaetaceae bacterium. The sequence goes on along the minus strand of QKJO01000106.1, from coordinate 2,775 downwards.
CGATTCCTTTCCGTCCCGAGCCTCTCTGAAAACCAGCGGAATTGTGACAAACTGAAGCACAAGAGAGAAGAGAATCCCCGATGACACGATCAGCGACAGGGCCGGCATCATGCCTCCGGATCCGGATGAGCGGAAAAGGAGCGGGAACAGTCCCCCCAGAGTCGTAACCGCCGCCGTTCCGAGGGACAGGGCGCATTCCCCGACCGACCCGGCAACATCTCTGTACCCCGGAGGTCTTCCTGTGAACTTTCCGAAAATGACAAGCCCGTTATTGATCAAAAGCCCCGTATTCAGAACCAGTCCGAAAAAGACGGGCGAGGAGAGGGGGAATCCTGATATTTTCAGAACCGCCAGACTAAAAATATGGCACAGGAGGATCTGGAGGAACAGATAGACCGGCAGGAAGGGGGATTCATAGAGGAACAGAAGCAGGAGCATGAGGAGGACCATGGAAATCGCCAGAACCTTGAGGAGGCCGTTTCTGTACTCCCGTCTCTCCCTTCCGGCCTCTCCGTAATCAATTCTGACCGGGCTGCTCCGGGAGAACTTTTCAAGATCCCGCTCAAGCTCCGGGGTAATCTCTCCACCGGGAAGCGAGAAACTGATGCTTCTCATCCCGCCCTCATGAAGAAGGGCCCCGTAATCCACCTCCTCCCTGATCAGGGTGAGTGTACTCAAAGTACCGCCTGCGGAGATACCCAGATCCGTATTTTTAAGGTCGCTCCAGTGTATGTTCCTGAATACAGGATCTCCCATGCGGACATCATAGGACCTCTGATTCAGGCCCGCTTTTACGGGAGGAAACCACTTTCCCAGAACCGGTCTGTTCAGCTGATACTCCAGAATTCCGAGGATGGTACCCGGGGAGAGGGACCGAGCCTGCAGTGATTCGGAACGGGGTGTCAGGATGATCTGGAAGGGCTGTTTTTTATAATGGAGAACGACCCCCCTGCCGGTGCGGATCTGTACAAGAGACGCCAGTTCTTCCGCCGTCCCGTAGAGGAGACCTCTCTCCTGAGCTTTTAAACTGACAGTCTCATCCCCGGTCATTCCGGTTTCCTGGAAATGAAGGTAGGCACCTGAATCGGCGAAAGACCTGATGATTCTCTGTTTCACAGCCGGTCCGTCATCTCTGTCCATGAGGCGTATATGGAAGCTGCTCCTCTCATCCCTGTAGTCAGACGTAAAATAGTCTATCTCCTTCCAGGTTTTCAGCGCTCTTTCGACGGGTAAAGATTCCATTTCAATCCTGTTCAGGTCAGTTCCTGCCGGATACTCAAGAGTGAACCGGACTGAGGGATCGGGAAGGCTGAACTCTCTGCTGATCTTCAACCCAATTGCAAGGGGGAGGGCCGCGACGGCAGCGGTGATGAGTAAACCGATCACCAGGTATCTGAAGCGGCGGATGATTTCAAAGGAGCCGAATAAACGATTCGTGTTCATGACAGGATAAGACTTTTCATTCCGCTGCAGATACCCGTGCATCAGAACAAAAATATAAAATACGGAGAAGCTGAGACAGATACAGAGAGACCGGATCAGACCGGCACATTGAGCATTGACGTCATAGGGAGCGAAAAGAAAGGATGAAAACACAAGAAGGGTTGAGATGAGAGAGAAGAGAATGGGCCGAAACCCCGCCTTTTTGCCGGCTTCCAGATAGATGACGCCGCCGTCGATGATCATGCCCGTCGCCAGAGCCAGTCCGGCCAGTACAAGGATGTCCGTATCCCAGCCCGCGAGTCTGAAAACGGCCAGGGTCCCGCAGAGAGAAAAAGGGATATTCAGACAGAGCAGGAGGCATTCCTCCGGATTCCTGATCAGGACAAAGGTCACCAGAACAACAGTGCACAGGGACAGGATGAGGGTGGCGAGTATCTCTTTCAGGACATCTTCCACCAGTTTTCCCCTGTCATAGAGAATCCGTGTATCACCCAGCTCGGGGAGGATCTTTCTCAGTTCACGGCAGAGGAGGATGGTGTTGGCGTCTCCCGATTCCCTGATCCAGGCCAAGGCGGCATTTTCGCCGTCTATTCTGGAAAGGCTTCTCTGTTCCCTCTTCTCAAATACGGCTTTACCCAGAGTTCCGACAGACAGGCCCTCCCTTATACGCTGCCCGCTGAAGTCTTCCAGGCCGGTAAATCTGAAGTCCAGCAGCATTGCTGTCTGCCCCTCGTAATTAAGAGGGATGCTTCCCGTGACATTGGCCCTGTCCAGTATTCCGGCCAGGGACGGGACCGTCAGGTTCAAATCGTTCTGATCATCCAGAGCAGACGGAATCATAACATCCTCTCCAGGACTGCCGCTCAGTTCAATCTGACCCACTCCCCTGATCTTCTGAAGGTGAAATTTTACCTCTTCCTCCGGCAGATCCTCTTTCAGCTGAAAGATGAATACTGGAAGTTCATCCCTGTCGTTCCTGCTGATCTGAGGTTTTTGGGCACTTTGGGGAAAGGGGACCCTGTCCAGGATCTCCCTCAGCTGAAGATAACTCTGCCCCAGGTCGGCACGGTCATCCAGAAACAGGGTAATTACAGCTTTTTCATCATCCGACCGGGATACCATTCTCCTGATCCCCTCCATCTGCTGCAGTTCTTCCTCCAGGGGATTGGTTATAAGATTCTCAATCTGATCCTGCCAGGCTCCTCTCTGTTCAATGGTGACCGACAGCACCTTTCTTCCAGTCTCGGGGTAGTAGGACAGAAGCATGCCCTTCAGGGACAGGGAAAAGAGAAGCATCATTGTCAGAAAGAGAAAGACCGATCTGCAGCGGAC
>QKJO01000136.1 GCA_003249275.1 Spirochaetaceae bacterium | reverse complement strand
GGGATGAGGGAGAACCGTTACGGTAAGATCGTTAATATCTCCTCCATCGGCGGGAAGATCTACACCCCCTTCGGCGGATGGTATCACGCCACAAAACATGCCCTGGAAGGGCTGACCGACTGTCTGAGACTGGAGACAAAGGGATTCGGCATTGATGCCATTCTCATTGAACCGGGCGGGATCGCCACTGAGTGGGGCGCCATATCGGCGGAGAATCTTAAAAAGACATCCGGGAAGGGAGCCTATGCTGCGGCGGCCGAAAAAACGGCGGACAGTATGTCCCGAATGTACGGAGGCGGCCGCCTCTCCGGTCCCGAAGTGATTGGAAAACTGATATTGAAATCGGTCAAGGCGGACAGGCCCAGAACACGGTATTCGGCCGGCAGTATGTCGGGAATCTCATTGCTGGCCCGCCGACTTGTCAGCGACAGGATGTTTGACAAGATCATCCAATCAATGATGTAATCTCTGTTTGTATGAACTGTAACAAGTGGCAGAGGGCCAGAAGCTCTGAGCAGATGGAAGTCAGAGAGAAGGAGATTCTGTCTGCGGCAGAAAAACTCTTCATAACCGGGAGTTATGAAAAGATAACCATGCAGATGATCGCCCGTGAATCGGGATTCTCCCAGTCCAATCTCTACAGGTACTTCGGCACGAAGGAGGAGATCTTTCTCTCCCTCTATCTGAAGGATGTCCGCTTATGGCTTGAAGAGTGTCTGGGCATCTTCAAAGGGGAAATGGAAATGGAGGAGTTTGTCCATGTCTGGACCGAGATCCTCTGCCGACAGGAACGCCTTCTGGCCCTGAGTCCCTATCTGGCCATATCGCTTGAAAAAAACAGTTCCGAAGAGATCTACAGGAGAACGAAATCCGTCCTCGGAGAGATGATGGAAGAGGGAGGAAATGTGATCAGAGAGTCCCTCCCCATGCTGAAAAGGGACGATGTTTATTCATTTCTGCTCTACCACAGCGCCCTGCTGTCAGGGCTTCTGCCCATGACAAAATATTCGCCCATGCAGAAGAAAGTCCTGAAGGAGATGGATCTCTCCATACTGCTCATCGATTTCAGAACTTTCTATAAGCAATCGATATTGACCTATCTCAGAGGCCTGACTTGCGGAACAGACGTCATACTATAAATTTACCGATCACATTTTCCATTTCGGCAATGTTGCTGCTGGTGTCATCGGCCAGCCGGGATACCAGCTGGGCAGACTCATTGATCTGGGAGGCTCCGGCGCCCATTTCATCCATGCTGTTCTGAATCTGCAGGGAAATTTCATTCAGGCTTGTCATTGATTCTGACACCCGTTCCGTACCCTTTACCATCTGTCCCGACTGCTCCCTGACGCTCAAACCGGCATCCTTCATATCGCTCAGAGCCGACAGAACCTGCTGGGAGCCCTGTTTCTGTTCCGACATGGCGCTTTCCACTTCCTTGACCAGTCTGTCGGTCTGTTCTATCTCATCGATGATAGTGTTATAGGCGGTGCCTGATTCTTTTGATGCCTCGGCAACCGCAAGAATTGTTTCTTCCATTTTAGCCAGCTGAGCGCCAATGGACCGGGACTGGCCCGTGGATGTTTCGGACAGTTTTCTGATTTCAACGGCTACGACAGAAAATCCCTTTCCTGCCTCGCCGGCATGGGCGGCTTCAATGGCGGCATTCATGGCCAGAAGGTTTGTCTGTGAGGCAATGTCTGCAATGACCTTGTTGGCATTCAGAAGAAGGGCCGACTGGGATGTGATCTCCTGGATGCTCTTTTCGACGGCCACCTGCCTTTTCTTTCCGTCTGCAGCCGATTCAATAAGAACATTGAACCTGCCGGACATGGCCACCACCGATTTGGTGACCATATCGATGTTACTGATCATCTGCTGAATGGCCGCGGAGGCATGACTGCTGCTGTCTTCCTGATTCTCAAGCAGATTCTGCAGTTTTTCTATGCCTAAGGCGATATCTTTTACGGCGGAGGTTACGGTGCCTGTGCTGGTCTTCTGATTCAGGGAGAGTCTTCTGACGCCGTCTATATTGGCCAGAATTTCGCTGATGGCGGAGGCCGATTCCTGGGAGCTGGAGGCCATCTCCTGTCCGATGGAGTTCAGTGTGCCCTGGGAATCCTTCAGGACTCTGATGATCTGCTGCAGATTCTCGATAAACTGATTGAATCCGTTCACAAGTGTGCCGATCTCATCGGTCCGTTTCTTGAACTCGATCCTCTTTGTGAGGTCCGCCTCTCCCGATGCGATCCCTCTAATGCTGCCGGCAATGACCTTGATCGGCTGAGCCAGAGCCTGACCCACAATGAGGGCAAGGACGATGCTGCTTCCGATTCCGGCAAGAACCAGAATGATGATGACTCCCCTCAGTCTGACCATGGGGGCTATAATATTTTTACGGGGCATGCTGATTGCCACATTCCATCCCATCTCCCCGACGGGGGTATAGGCGACAATCTTCTCTATTCCGCCGTAGGTATAGGAATTGACCCCCGCTTCTCCGGCCATCATCTTTGTAACGATATCGGCAAGTCCCTGCATCTCAGGGTCTGTTTTGGCGACTTCCACAGGGTCAAAACCGTTTTTGACCAGATCAGAATCGGTGTGGGCAATCGGTACGGATTTATCCGAGATGATAAAGTTGGAGGAACCTTCTCCGTTATTCACGCTGTTCAGGTATTCATTGAGGAATTCGGCCTGTTTCTGTCCGATCAGAGCTCCCGTGAGTTTTCCGTCCCTCACTATGGGAACCGCCATCAGAATTGTGAACAATCCTTCTTCCCCTTTGACAGCGCTGTAAACGGGATTTGATACAACCGGCTCACCCGTTTTAAATAGCTTCTGCAGGTAGTCCCGGGAGGACAGATCAGCCGTTCTGCCTCCGGGAAGATGAAGAATCCCGTTCATATCGACGGGAGACATAGAGTTGAACCCCAGACGTCCGGAAGCATCAGCAAGAGTTTTCTCCATGTCCGTACTGTAGTCCAGATTGTTATAACGGGCTATGGAACTCATCTCCAGAATCTGCATCTCAATCCAGTTTTTATACACCTGGGCCAGCCGTTCGGAATCTGCTTTGATGGTCTTGATAACCTCTTCTTCCACAATTTTTGCGGACAC
>QKJO01000148.1 GCA_003249275.1 Spirochaetaceae bacterium | reverse complement strand
CGCGGGATTTTCAATACGGGTCTCAGAATTGATCCCGTTAAAAACAGCAAGTTCAAGTTTGTTGTCAATCTCATCGGAACAGACCTTCTGGATGAGGGAGACCGGGGTCTGATGCTGAATACAACTTTCGGTCTCGCATTCTGATCCTTCTCAATTTCCAGATTTCAGCCGTCCGCTTTTTCAGGACGGCTTTTTTGTGTATAATCAGAATATATTACGAAGCAAGGAACAGAGAATGGATAAGAAAATCATCCTGAAAGCCGAAGATCTCAACGGTTATCTGACGGAAGAAGATCAGAAAAATATTGCCGAAATGAACAGGTATTATGCCCAGGCCATTGAGTCATTCAGGGCGCTCTCGGTGGGGGAGGGGAACTCCGCCGTCATTAAAAAAGAGACCGACAAAATTGTGAAGCTCTACGAAGTGATGGGCGATTTTATGAAGGAGATCACCTCAAAAGAAAAATCTATCAGGGTTTATTCCTTTGAAACTCCCCAGATCAAGCACGGAGAAGTTTCCAGGCTGATTGCCAAGCTCAGAGACAAGAGAACCACCCATGACGAGTTTGTTTACTATGTTCAGAGAGCCTATGAGCTCCTTTTCAATCTTGCCTACGACGGCGGCGAAACAAACCGGAAGAACCATCTGATAGTCAAGACACCTGTGACAATGCCGGTTCAGAATTACGCGGTTCACAAAATTCCCGACGTTGATGATGCCATTTCCAACTCTGTCATGTGTGTCATGCTCAGGGGAGCCCTTCTGCCTTCCATGATTCTGAGCAAGGAAATACAGGAATATTCCTCCACCGGCTATGTCACTCCCTTTGCCCTTTTCAAGATCAAAAGAGATGACAGCAGAATGAAGCACAATATGGAATATGTGCTTGACCTGGAGAAATCTTTTTTTGATATCGAATCCCTTCATGACAAGGATCTGATTTTTGCAGACCCCATGAACGCAACCGGAGGAAGTCTTGTCACGATCGTCAAGTACATTCTGGATCAGGGAGTCAAACCGAGATCCATTCGGTTTCTGAATGTTATTTCGGCTTTGAAGGGTACTCTGCAGATCATCAGATCCATTGAAGATATAACCTGTTATACCCTCTGGATGGATCCCGTCCTGAATGATGCCGCCTATATTCTTCCCGGTCTGGGCGATGCGGGCGACAGACTGAACGGCGTCGACCAGGATGACTATCCCAGAAATATGATCCAGCTCATTGCCGATTACGGGTCAACTCTGGCAAATCTCTACAGATCTCAGGTAAGAACGATTGAGCAGACAATCCTGGGCAGTTAATCTCCTGTCCGCTGCGGTCGTCATTCTGACGTCCTGCCAGACCTTGACCCTTCAGGAGTCAGAGCTCTCCCATGATTACTACAACATCGGGAATGCCTACTCGGACCTCGGGAAATATGAGCAGGCAGCGGACTATTACAAGAGAGCCCTGGAGCTGAATCCGGATCTCAATCAGGCAGCCTTCAATCTGGCCAGGACGAACCTGGAGATTGAAGATAACAGGGCCGCTCTTAAACTCCTTGAGAACCTGGAATCCCAGGATGACCGGAATCTGATGGTTCTGGAAATGCTGGGATTTGTCTGGTACAAGCTGGGGGATCATGCCAAAGCTGCCGGTTACTACAAAAAATGTCTCAGTATCGACGAAGCCCATATCCGGTCTCTCTATAATCTTACCGTTCTGGAAATGGAAGAGGAGCGCTGGAAGGAATCGGAAGATTATCTGGACAGACTGCTGGCGCTGGAAAACAAGGAAGAATACAGGACACTTAAAGCCGAACTGGCGGATGCCAGGGGAGAGACCGACTCGGCCATAATCTATTATGAGGACCTTGTTCTGGAGTACGGCGGAAGTAAGGAGAGTTATACCGCTCTAAAAGATCTTTATCTGAAGTCTGAAATGTACAAAGAGGCATTGGACACACTGGATCTGCTAATCGGGGACGAGACTGAAAAAGAGGTCAGAAAGGATCTTTATTTTGAGAAGAGCCGAATAGAGATTCTGATTCTTGATGATGTGATTCTGGGGCAGACCGACCTGATCAGTGCCCTTGAAGACGGTTACAATGACAGGGAATCTCTCGATGAACTTGTCGAGGGAGCCGATGTCCTGTACCGGGCGGATCTTGAGAAGATCATCAAAGATAATATTCTGGAGAGCGAACCCGAACTGGCTGATGAGCCGCAGGATAATGAACTTATAAGAAAACCTGATGATCAGAAGAGTCGGGATGATAAGATCAAAGAGATTCTGAACTACTGATTAAAAGCAAAAAAAAACGCCGGTGAACCCGGCGTTTTATATTTTTGGAGAATTCTTATTTCAGAATCTCTTTCAGATCTTCAAAAACCATGTCAGGATGCTGACTGCTGTCTACATCGACAAGGATGCCTTCATTTCTGTAAAAATTGATCAGAGGTTCTGTGGACGCTGCATAGACAGAGAGTCTGTTTTTAATGGCGCTGATCTGGTCATCATCTCTTGTATACAGTTCACCGCCGCATTTATCGCAGACGCCTTCTGTTTTGGGAGGAATGAATTCGACATGATAGCTTTCACCACAGGAACGGCAGACTCTTCTGCCGGAAAGTCTCCTGACAACCTCATCTTCGGTCACAGTGAAGTTGACCACTTTGTCGATGGAGGCGAATTTTTTCAGCGATTCGGCCTGGGGCAGTGTTCTGGGGAAGCCGTCCAGAATATAACCGCCGGCTGTATCTCCCTGGCTTAATCTTTCTTCAACGATTGACGTTGTCAGCTCATCGGGAACGAGATCGCCTGCATCGAGGATTGATTTGACCTTCCTGCCCAGTTCAGTCTGATTCTTGATAGCTGCGCGGAAGAGATCCCCTGTTGAAATGTGGGGAATTGCATAATGTTCTTTGCCGCGGAAAGCCATAGTTCCTTTACCTGCTCCCGGAGGGCCTAAAAATATTAGATTCATTTTCTAATCTCCTGATTGAAATTTATCGGCGTTCTGACATTCGGAAGAGCAGAACATCTGATCGATGCCGTCAGCAAGCATAAAATAGTTGCCGCAATGGGGACAGCGTCTGTATTGAGATGCACACGCCTCAGAACAATACTGACCCACAATCATG
>QKJO01000044.1 GCA_003249275.1 Spirochaetaceae bacterium | reverse complement strand
AAAGAGCATCAAAGAAGTTTCCGGTGATCCCACCTACGAAGAGCAGGAAAAGAACTGGAATGAAATTATGCGTCTCCGTGTCGAGGATACGGATGTTGAGCGTCTGAACCAGACCTATCTCTATGAGAAGGAACTGCTGAAGAAAATGCTCAGAAAAGCAAGGGAAAAAGTTTCCATCACCTTCGGTTATGAAAACCCCAAGATGCGTGTTGTAACCGATCAGAGAATTGACTTTCTGGAAAAAGAAGTTGAAGAATTTGATTACATCATCAACCCCTATCATGTTCAGCCCGGTCTTGTACTGGATGTGGATATCACAAGTATCAAACGCAAAAAGTACACACTGAACGCCATGGCCAACGTTATGAACGAGTTCCTGAATGGAGTTTCCAAAGGATTCCAGGATGCAGCTTTTGCTTCATTCAAACGCCGCCGTTCGACTGTTCGTGATGATATCAACCAGACATTCTCAGATGCCGATGCGCCCGGTATGGGTCCGTCTACAAACGAGTATGCTCAGAAACTGAAATCTCTGAATGATGGCGGTGAGGCTCCGAAAGGTGCGGCCGACGTTACTCCTTCCAAATCAAGCCGGAAGAAAGTAAATCTGGATGAATTAAGCGAGATCTGATATGGCTCAACACATCAGTGATAATAAATTCAATTTATTATCCACCAGAGCGGGTTTTAACCTCGCTCTGGGGCATTTTAAAACAGCCCTCTCCTTCTCTTCAGACGTTGAAGAGGGCTTGAATCTTGCTGATGTACTGACCGAAGCTCTTGGGGAGGGCCGTGTCTCTCCCCAGCAGCTGAGGCCTGTACTCAACATTCTGCTGGTTGATAAGTTCTCCTATACTTATCAGTCACGTAATCTTGTAGACGCAGTAGAGTCTGTGGACAAGCTCGTCGAGACGGTTTCCCAATGGACCGGGCTGGATTGTATAGCTGCTTTTTACAATTCCAGCGGTGATCTGTCTGTCGTCAATCCTTCCAATAAGGATCATTGGGCACCATTGCTCCCTCTCAAAAGGGACGAACTGATGGTCTTTTTCGTAAAAAGCCACACAGAAAACGATAAAAATACCGAAAAGTCCGCCTGCGATGATTTCTACAATCTGCTGCACGGTAAAACTGTCAGGGTTAAAAAATCCTATATTGATCCTGAGGTTCAGCCGGAAGAGAAGGTTGAAATGAGAGAGTCTGTGGAAAAGCCAGCCCCTGCGGCGGCTCCGGCGGCTGAACCGGTCATAACTTCCAGGAATGTTTCCGCCAAAATCGCAGTTCTTGTTACAAATGAGCTGTTTCATAACGGAAATGTGGAAGCCTGGAAAAAAATCATTGCCAGTTACAAAGCCAAACATCCGGGACTGGATGTTCTCATCTGGTATGACGGTGAGAGGATCAATGATATCAATACCCTCTTTAAGTGGGGCAAGGTAAAACATGGAACTCCGATTCTGTTCAGTGTCGCAGGTGAGGATATTAAGGATGTATCCAAGCTGAAAAAGTACTTTTTTGAAGGGGCAAGTCCCAGATTTGAAGTGTTCCTGCGGGGTGCTGTCAACAGCGTACTGGATCTATTCTAATGAGTTCTCGATAAAAAGGAATTGCCTTTATGGACGTTTATTCTTTCAGCAGTGAAGTTTTTACTCAGGATGAGGACGTATTGGATGCTCTCGGTTACAGGGGGAGACGTTTGATGCACCTTGCCGGCCTGGGAATACCGATTCTTCCCGGATATATTTTAACGAATGATTCTCTCCTGGCGGATCTGGATTCACCCGGCGCCACAAGCGCTCAGGTTCAGAAATCTATTTCCAATATGGAGAGTGTCATCGGAAAAAAATTCGGTGATGCGGAAAACCCGCTGCTCATCAAATATGTTCTCAGTCCTCAGCTGAACATGATCGATACTTTTTCAAGTCTTCATAATGTGGGTCTCTGTTCCAGTACGATAGCCGGATTCGCTTCCTTCGTGGGAGAGGAATTCGCCTATCATGAGTACAGAAATATGCTGAGAAGGGTTGTCACACTCGATCTGGAGATTGAGACGGACAGCAACCGGCGGAAGCTGCTGGATAAGATGATCACGACCCTGAAGGGATGTGAGAACGCAGAGCAGACCAAATCCGCTCTGGTGACTCTTGAGGGGCTCTATCCCCAGGAGTTCTTTTCCGACTCCTGGGCTCAGCTCGAGTTTGTCCAGTCTCTCTATACCAAGTACCTGAAAGATACGGAATCCATCAACGATTCCTCCCTTCTTGTTCAGGCCATGACCTTCGGTAATTATGGCAAGGAGAGCTTCTTCGGCAGTTATTTCTCCAGGGATATCGTCACCGGAAAGAATGAGCTGTACGGAAAATTCTTCATCAATTCATTTGATGCCACTACGTCGGAAGGGCAGGAAATCAATTCCATATCCAAGACGATCTACAAGGATCTTGATTCTATAGCCCGTCTGCTTGAAAATCACTACAAAGAGATCCGTCAGATCAAATTTACAGTGGAAGACGGCAAGCTGTGGGTGATCGATCAGCAGGAAGTTGACGGAAAATCGACTCAGGCTCATATCAGGACTCTCCTGGACCTGAACAAAGACGGTGTTGTCAGCGATGAATACATCATCAACGATATTCAGCCGGCACGTCTGGCCGAGATTCTGCATCCGGTGATCGACAGAAAATCGGCGCAAAGTATGCCATCCTTCAAGGGCGGTATTTCCGGTTCCGTCGGTGCTGCCGTGGGAAGAGTCTTCTTTTCCACCGATGCTCTGATGAAAGAATACAGGATATCCACTCAGCGTGGCCTGGAATCAGATCTTATTTTGATTATGAAATCCACCTATGCGGAAGATGTTAAGGCTATTGAAGTGTGTCAGGGGGTTGTCACAGCCGAGGGCGGTTATGCCTCTCATGCACCCGTTGTCGCCAGAAGCCTCGGAAAAGTGGCCATGGTCAATCCGGACATAAAAATCCTGAAGAACAGCGTGAAGATCGGGGATACGACCATCAAAGAGGGGGATTATATCTCCCTGGATGTCCCGTCCTATGACAAGCCGACGGTCTATTTCGACAAGGTCAGTCTTATCAAGCCCAGCATTGAAGAGAGCGGTATACTGGAGTATCTGGCTGTAGTTCAGAAATACATCGGTGATTT
>QKJO01000119.1 GCA_003249275.1 Spirochaetaceae bacterium | reverse complement strand
AACCGACATGATTCCTCCGAAAGTTTCCCTGAGGGGGCTTCCTTTTCCTTGATATGATACTTATTTAGTCATATATTATAAATACTAATATAGTTAGTTAGATCTAATTATAGTCTGAACCAAGGAGGAATCCATGGAAGATTCCCAAAAAGATAAGAAAGAGATTGAAAATTCGATCTTTGAACAGATGGGAGAGATCTATGATCCCGAGATCATGGCCCCCATTACGGATCTTGGCCTCATCTACCGGGTGGAACTTGTAGATGAAAAAACGATTGAGATCGATTTCACCCTGACCTATCCCGGCTGTCCCTGGGGACCGGTCCTGGAAAAATCCATCCACAAGACACTCAAGAGAAAAAACACGTGGCTGGAGAATGTAAGAACCTTTATGGTATTCGACCCGCCCTGGCAGATCCAGTTTGCCAGAGAAGAACTCAGAGTAGCCATGGGCTACCCCATCTGATCATAGACCGGAACATCGGTCTGAAGGAAACAATATGAACACACTTGAAATCAGAAATCTTAAAGCGAAAATCGCGGATAAACCTATCCTGAAAGGAATAAATCTGACCCTCCGTTCCGGAGAGGTTCATGCACTGATGGGACCCAACGGATCCGGTAAAAGCACTCTCGCCAATGTGCTTATGGGTCATCCCGATTATGAGGTGACGGGTGGCGAGGTTTTCCTGAACGGGAAAAATCTTCTGGAAATGGATATCCCCGAAAGGGCGGTCTCAGGTCTGTTCCTGGCCTTCCAGTACCCTGTGGAGATCCCGGGAGTGACTGTAGGAAAATTCCTCAAACGATCTCTGGAGGCACTGCGTCCCGAAGAGAAGCTGAATCTGACCGCCTATATCAAAGATCTCCGGGAAACCATGAACTTTCTGGAAATCGATCAGAATTTCATCAACAGGAACCTGAATGAAGGTTTCTCAGGGGGAGAGAAGAAGCGGATGGAGATCCTCCAGATGCTGATGATGAAGCCCCGGTTCTCCATCATGGACGAGACCGATTCGGGTCTGGATATGGATGCCCTGAAAATCGTTTCCAAGGGAATCAACCATATGCGGGGCGACGACTTCGGAGGACTCATCATCACCCACTATCAGAGGATTCTGGATCATGTTCAGCCCGACTTCGTCCATATCATGTACAACGGCGAGATCGTCACTTCCGGCGGTATGGGGCTTATTAAAGATCTGGAAGATAAAGGGTACGACTGGGTCAGCGAAAACGCCCCCCAGAAGGAGGCCGTCCATGGGTAAACCTCTGCAGAAGGAAGATTATAAATTCGGTTTCAGCTATCCCGAACGTTCCGTTTTCAAGACAAGGAAAGGTCTGGACCCCGAAATTGTGGCCCAGATCAGCGCCCACAAGGGCGAGCCGGAGTGGATGCTCAACTTCCGTCTGAAGTCACTGGAGGCTTTCCGCAGGCAGAGCATGCCCAACTGGGGCGCCGACCTGTCGGGCATAGACTTTGAAGATATCTACTACTACATCAAGCCGACGGAGGAACAGACCCGCAGCTGGGACGATGTTCCCGACGACATCAAGGAGACATTCGACCGTATCGGTATCCCCGAAGCGGAAAGGAAATTCCTGGCCGGAGTGGGAGCCCAGTACGACTCGGAGGTGGTCTATCACAACCTGAAGGAACACCTGGAGAAGCAGGGGGTCATCTTCTGCGATCCCGAAACAGCGGTGAGAGAGCACAGCGACATCGTCCGCGAACACTTCGGTACGGTCATACCCTATGGCGACAACAAATTCGCCTCCCTCAATTCAGCCGTATGGTCGGGAGGAAGCTTCGTCTATGTTCCCAAAGGGGTCCATGTGGATATCCCCCTGCAGGCCTACTTCAGAATCAATTCCAAGAATTTCGGTCAGTTTGAACGGACCCTGATCATTGCCGAAGAGGGCAGTTTCGTCCATTACATCGAGGGCTGTACGGCCCCGACATTTACAACAGACTCCCTGCATTCGGCTGTTGTGGAGATCATCGCCAAAAAGAACGCCCGGGTCAGGTACTCCACCATTCAGAACTGGTCCACCAATGTGTACAACCTGGTCACCACACGGGCCCATGCCCACGAAGGCGCTACTGTAGAGTGGGTGGACGGAAACCTGGGAAGCAAGAGGACGATGAAATATCCGTCTGTTTTCCTTCTGGGAGAACGGGCTCACGGCGAGATCCTCTCCATCGCCTTTGCGGGGAAGGACCAGGAGCAGGACACGGGAGGCAAGGTCATCCATGCGGCGGACAATACGACCAGCGTGATCACCTCAAAGTCCATCAGCAAGGACGGAGGTTCATCCGCCTACAGGGGACTGGTCAAGACAAAACCGGGGGTCAAAAATATCCGATCCTCCGTCGTCTGCGACGCCCTGATTCTGGACTCCGAATCCACCAGCCATACCTACCCCTATATGGAGATCAATACGGATGACGCCTCCATTGAGCATGAAGCCAGGGTCAGCCGGATCAGTGAGACTCAGCTCTTCTACCTGATGAGCCGGGGCCTGAGCGAGGAGGAAGCGTCCATGATGATCGTCAACGGCTTCATCGACCCCCTTGTAAAACAGCTGCCCATGGAATACGCGGTGGAGCTGAACCGCCTGATTGAACTTGAAATGGAGGGATCTGTCGGTTAAGGCAGGAAGTAAAAGTATGAACACAAATGCTGAAGCTGCTGCGGCAGTACTCAATAAGATGAACTGGCCCGATAAGAAATCGGAAATATGGAGGAGAACTCCCGTAAGCCTGCTGGACCCCATGGCGTTCAAGCAGCCGGCGGAATCCTCACCTCTTTTAAAACCGGGAACCATACCCTTTGAGAACATCGGTGGATACCTGAGTTATCCGACGTCCCCGGAGGCGGGTAAGGTGCCCGCTCAGTCAGAAGGAACTCCCCGGTTACTGTCGCCTGCGGAAGGAGCGGCCGCCTATCCGGATGAAAAGGATTTTTTCTTCCCCGGAGAATGGGCCGACAGATTCGATGCCTGGAACGAGAGTCAGTCAACCTGGTCCCGGTTTCTGGATTTTCCGGAAGGAAAGATTATGGAGCATCCCTTTATCCTGACAATGAACAGCCTGTCGAGAGACCGTTTTTCCGCCCCCCGTATCTTTGTCCGCTTTGGTAAGGGCTGGCAGGGGACTCTGATCATCTGCTACAACGGTGCAGAAGACGGTTCCGACAAGGAACTTGTAAACGCTTCACTGAGGGTTCTGGCGGACAGGAACAGCCACGTGAATATTGTGGAGATCCAGACTCTGGGCAGCGAGAGCCGTCTGGTACAGAATACACTTGTCCGGCTGGAAAGGGACGCTGTAGTCAATCACAGCCAGTTCCAGATCGGGTCGTCCGCAATCAAAACAGACACCGTATTTCACCTCAAAGGTGAGGGGGCCGAACTGCAGGCGGGAGCCGTTTTTACATCCGGACAGGGCCAGCACAAGGATCTCCGTCTGGAGCAGAGGCATTTCGCACCCAACACGACAAGCCGGGCTCTTTACAAGGGTGCGGTCAGCAGGAGAGGAAGAACGATCTTTCAGGGGATGATCAAGGTGGAGCACGAAGCTCCCGGCACGGATGCCTATCTGAGCAATAAAAACCTTGTTCTGACCAAAGGCTCCCGGGCCGATGCGATTCCCGGTTTAAAGATCCTCATAGATGATGTAAAATGCTCCCATGGTTCCACAACGGGGAAACTGGACCCCTCCCAGCTCTTCTACCTGATGAGCAGGGGCATCGGAAGATCCGAAGCGGTCAGAATTTTGACGGAAGGAATGTTCGAAGAACTCATCAGCCGTCACCCCGAACTGCCGGCCGAATGGCTCAGAGATCAGATCGCCCGGAGTCTGGAACCGGGAGAAGAGTAAATTTGAAAAGATCCGTACATGAAGCCGTCCTCGACTTTCCCATTCTGAACGGAGAGGACGGCTATGTTTACTTCGATAACGCGGCCACTACCCAGAAACCTCAGGCTGTTCTGGATGCCCTGACCGATTACTACACAAGCTGCAATGCCAATGTATACCGGGCCATCCACCGCTGGGGAGAGGAGTCCACAAGACGTTATGAGGAATCCAGAAAAGTTGTGGCGTCATTTATCGGTGCTCCTTCAGCGGAGGAAGTGATTTTTACCTCGGGAACGACGGACAGCATCAATCTGGCGGCCACCATTGCCTGTCAGGGTTTCATCCGCCCCGGGGACGAGATCATCCTGACGGAGATGGAACATCACAGCAACCTCGTGCCCTGGCAGATTCAGGGAGAACGAACCGGTGCCGTCCTCAAATTCATCCCCGTCACAGACGAGGGAGAACTGGATCTTGCCGCCTTGGAGAAACTCTGGAGCCCCCGCACAAAACTGCTGGCCCTGACTCATATGTCCAATGTCCTGGGGACGGTCAACCCGGTCGGGGAGATCATCGCCGAGGCTCATGCAAGGGGCGTCAAAGTTCTGGTGGACGGAGCACAGAGTGTACCCCATATGAAGGTGGATGTCGGGGTGCTGGACTGTGACTTCCTGGCCTTTTCGGGGCATAAGATGTGCGGTCCCACGGGAACGGGGGTCCTGTACGGCAGAAAAGAGCTTCTGGAAGAACTCCCGCCCTTCCGCGGCGGCGGTGAGATGATCCGTTCGGTGTACCTTGATCACAGCGAATGGAATTCTCTTCCCCACAAGTATGAAGCCGGAACACCCAATATCGCGGGAGCCGTGGGACTGGCTGCCGCGGTGAACTACCTGGAAAGTCTGGGTATGGATGAGATCGAAAAAAAAGAGCAGTCTCTGACCCGTCGTCTGATCGAAGGACTGGACGGGCTGAAAGATTACAGACTCTACGGCAGAGCCCGACACAGAGGGGGCATCGCCGCCTTCACCAGGGAGGGGACCCACTCCCACGACCTGACTCAGTACCTGGACAGCCGTGGTTTTGCCCTCCGGGCAGGACATCACTGCGCCCATCCTCTGGCAAGGCGTCTGAATGCCCTTTCTACAACCAGGGCCAGTGTCTACTTCTACAACAATGAAGGGGAAATCGACAGACTTCTTGAAGCATTGGAGTCGGCGGGAAAATACGTTCTTTGAAAAAAAGTTCTAGTCTCTGAAGTTCAGCCGGAACGTACTGCCCGCCTCGCCTTCCCAGCTATAACTTCCTTTCAGCTGTACACAAAGGGCTTCAATCAGTCTGAGTCCGAGGCCTTTTTCGACCCCTTCGGGGTCAAATCCCGGTCCGTTGTCTTCAATCATGAGGGTATAACTGTTGTCTTCTTCGATGGTGATCGAAAGGGAGAGTTCCGAATTCCTTCCTGGTGTTTCCCCATACTTGATACTGTTTAATACCGCTTCATGAACAATCAGTCCCAGATACAAAACCCTGTCGCTGTTGAGAGGAATGGATTCATCAGGCCACTTCTTACTGAGTTTAAGATCCGGACGGTTCAGGGAAAGAACCATATTATCCAGCAGGGAGTCCAGATACCGGGGTACATCCAGAAACAGCGGCTGGTTTTCCATAAAGAGCTGCTCGTGCACCAGAGACATGGAGTAGACCCGGTCCTTCAGTTTGCTCAGTTCTTCACGGAAATACGGATGGTCCGTCTTATTGGAATGAAGCTGAATCAGGCTTGTGATGATATTCAGATTATTCCGGACCCTATGGTTGAGTTCACTCAACAAAGTGTCTTTTTCCTTGAGGATGGATCTCAGACGTGACTCTGTCCTGACACGCTGTTCAATCTCCCTCAGCATTCCGGTAAAGAACTCACTCTGAAAACCCATGGCGATTCCGATGATGATACCCGTACATTCAGCAATTACGATATTAGCCGGGGCATAATCCAGATGACCCTGGAATTTGAAAATCAGAAGATTGGCCGGCAGCGCGAGAACCCCGGAAGCAAATCCCCCGGGCAGACCGAAGACAAAAGAGAATGCCATCAGAGGGAAGATGACGAAGTAATTGCTTGAAATTTTCAGGAAATCTCCGAACAACAACAGTATAATGACATAGAGGGCCAGCGGCAGGATCAGAGTAGCAGCCTTGTAGTCGTTCATTAGCTTGTACAAAAAGGCATATGTGTTTCTGTAGTAATGAGGAGTACTGCCTTCGGAGACGCTGTTTTTCTTCATGACGATAATACTTTATAGAATCTACATGAAAATGGGTCAACAACTTTGACTTTAATGCAGTAAAAGCTGGTATAATTCAACCTATCTAAAAATGTATTACTTTAACACTGGAGACGGATGAGAAAATGACCGGACAGACAATACTTATTGTTGAGGATGAACCTATCATAGGTATGGAACTTCAGGAATCACTCGAAAAAATCGGCTACTATGTACCTGAAGTCGTAAGAAACGCCGACGGCGTCATGCCCTCGGTGATCAAACACAACCCCGATCTCATAATAATGGATATTTATCTGAAGAGTTTTATAGACGGCATAGATGCGGCACAGAGGGTCAAGATGATGAAAGAGACTCCCATCATCTTTCTCACCGCCTATCCCAATGATTCCATCAGGAAAAAAGCGATGTCCATCAAGCCTGCAGCCTATCTTTTGAAACCGATCAGAGACGAAGAACTTCACAGGCAGATCAGGGATGTGCTTGGTTAAAGCGGGACAGAACGTATGCAATTCGATGATTTATATAAAGAAATGATCCAGGATCATTACAGACATCCCAGAAACAAACAGATGCTGAATACGGAAGAAACAGGAGCCGTGCTGGATAATCCGTCCTGCGGAGACAGGGTAGCACTGAAGATAGACTGGGATGACAGCAACCGGATTTCCAGAATCGTATTCGACGGCGAGGGCTGCTCCATCAGTATGGCTTCCGCCTCCATGATGACGGAAATCCTTTCCGGGAAAACGAGAGAAGATGCCATTGAAACGGCTGAAAAGATACACAGGATTTTCCGGGGGGAGGAGGATGTTGAACAACTGGAACCCTTCGGGGATATCGTTTCCCTTCAGGGACTGGTTCAATACCCCGTCCGTCTCAAGTGTGCCACACTGGCATGGCAGACCCTGGACCTTCTGCTGGGAATGGAGCCTTCCTGAGCCCCCTTCTCACCTCCGTGCTCACCGCAGCCGGAATCATGGCTGCCATATCCTTTATTCTCCTGCCTCTGGGAATCCGTTTTATACTGACTCCTCTGCTCTTCAGAAAGATCCGGAAACGGAACCTCAGCTGGGACGATGAGCTCAGCCGGACAAGGTCGGCAAAGATGGCTCCCATTCTTAAAAAAAGGCTGATGTCTTCGGAAAGGATGAACCCTCTTGAGGATATGAAGGCTCTCATCGAAGTTGTCTCCCCGGCAGATGCCGAGGGTATAATTCATTTGAATTTCACCCCCCTTCGCTTTCTGGAAATCATGCTCATGGGGTATGAGGATATCTATAACAGAAGAAGGAATAGCAGGCTGCTCAGATATCTGCTGACCAGAAAGATCAGCTGGTACAGGCCCTTCAGGCGAAGCATCGAAGCGGGCAGAATGATCAACAGTTTCGGGCTCATGCGATTTCTGAACAGGAAAGGGATCATTCCCCAGTTCATCAGGCTGGCCCTCATACCCGTTCTGGGTATACCGGGGATACTGTTTTACAGTATCCGGAGCCTTCTGCTGCGGTTTGTATGGGAAGGATTCATCAGAAACCTGTACAGCAACCTTCTGGCCAGAGCCTCCCAGTACCTGATCTATCTATACGGAGGAGAGTGCAGGGAGATTGAAATCAGAAAAAGCAGATTTTCCAGAAAGGAAATCGTCAGGAAAGGCCGGCACTACGACAGGGAACTGACGATCCTCCCTCTTGAATTCGACACCAGACAGGTCCTTCCGGAGATGGTCCGGTGCTATGACGACATTCTGCTCAATGCCGGACTGACACCCGATGCCGCCTACTCACTGAAACCGGACGCCCACAGAAAAAGGGTCCGTTTCGGCAATGCCATGGCCGGTCTCCTGAGAAAGACAGTCTCTGCCGTACACAATGAATTTGCATCCGGCCCCGAGACTCCGCCTCTCAAAGACATTCTTGTCAGAATGTGCGGCAATCTGGCATCCATCAACTTCCCCGGAAGGGACAGGCCCCTTGAATCCTACCGGCTGAATCAGATTCTCTCAGCCGCCTACAAGCTGAGCATTATCTCCCTTTCTGCGGTCTACTCCAATGCACCCGGCAGCCGTCTGGCGATGGAAAAAATTTCGGTGGATCTTTTCCGGAGGGTCAGACAGTTTACAAAGCAGCCCCTGATCACCCTCCTTGCGTCCAGAGGGATGGACTCCTGGAAGAGCATCAGACCCGTACTGAAAGTAAGAAAACTTCTTAAAATGAGAAAGGTTTCCCCCGCGGGAGTAGCGGGACTGGGCATACCCCTGCTGGGAAGGATGCTTCAGGACAAGGGCAGAGAGATCCTCCTGTACAGAATAGGGAGAGCCCTGATCCGGTACACGGTAATGGAGGAAAAAGAGCTTCCGGATCCCTGAATCCGGGAAGGCGAAAAATAACAGATTCCTTACAGGACCGGTATTCCCAACCTGATCTATTTTATCTAAAATCCGAGGTAACATGAAATCGCTTAAAATCGGTCATATTACGGATATTCATTTCCGATACCACACGCCGGGTTCATCCCATAAACACAAGAACCGCAGCCGCGAAATGCCGGTGATGCTGGAAAAGGCGCTTCAAAACTTCAAATCCATGAATGTTGATCTTGTTGTACTGACCGGAGATATCATTGATACCCCGGGAATTGTCCTGAGACACAACAGCTACTATATGGATCTTTCGGAACCTTTCAAAGAGATGATCCGAAAGGACTATCTCCTGATCAGGTCCCTCCTGGACAAATCGGGCATTCCCTGGATCATCATTCCGGGGAACAAAGATGATCCCGAAATATTCAAAGAGATCTGGGGTGATCAGCCCCTTGTGAAAGATTTTGAGGGATACAGGTTTGTCTGCTTTCATGACCAGCAGTGGGACGGCGGACAGCCCCGCCGGTTCGACAGAGAGCGCAGACTGATGGAAAACATGCTCAATGACCCCGACAGTCCGCCCCAGATTCATCTTCAGCATTTTATAAGCACGCCTTCCCAGCAGATCAAAATGAAGCATGTCTACAAGGAAGCGAAGAACATCCGGAAGATGTGCAGCCGTTCGGGCAAGGTGATTCTCAGCCTGTCCGGCCACTATCATCCAGGGATTCGCGAGTACAGGGAGAAAAACACGACCTGGATTTCCGCTCCCGCCTTCTGCGCCAGGCCTTTTCCTGTACTGATCCATACCCTCGAAAATGGGATTTATGCCGGATCTGAGAGGATAGAAACAGAAAAACACAGCATCCACAGGCACAAGCCGGTGGTCTTTCTGGACCGGGACGGGGTGATTACATCCCTCTCATCCTATACAACCGGACCGGAGGAGATGAAGATCATCCCCGGGGCAGCACAGGCCATCCTCAACCTTAAGAACGCCGGTTTTACAGTGGTAGTCAATACAAATCAGTCCTGCATCGGCCTGGGATACGTACCCGAGTCTGTGGTCGTACTGAATCATGAGTATATGTGCTATCTGCTGGCGCAGGAAACGGGGAACCCGGAAAGTCAGCCCGATGCCATCTATTTCAGCATCGGCGCGGGTAATCTGGCCGTTCATCCCGATTATACGGACACATCCATAGCCAAGCCATCACCCTTCCTTCTGAATAAAGCGGTCAGACTCCTGGGCCTTTCCAGGAAACACGGATGGATGGTCGGCGACAGGGAGGGGGATCTGCAGTGTGCCGGCAACGGAAAAGTCCGTCCGATCCTTGTCAGAACCGGCGACGGCAGAATCACGGAAAAGAAAATAAAAGATGACGATTACCCGGACCTGGTCATTAAAAATGATCTCCTGGAAGCTTCAGAGTTCATAATAAACAACTACAGGAACAAGAAGTAACAAAGTTTCCTGTTTTTTCCGATTTAACAATAATCTCACCTGGTTCATGCATTTTTTTGCTTGTCTGCTGAATAAAACGGGGTTACTCTGAAATTCAAAAAAATCCATACATACTCGGGAGAGGCAAATTAAATGAAGAAGGCATTGTTATTTTTGATCTGTTTATCCGTGGTTCTTTCAACCGGCGCTTTTGCTGATTCAATGAACATCAAACCGACCTATGGCGACTGGAAAATCACATCAGACCAGCTGACACAGAACAGTCTTTATGCAGGAATGGCCAAAGCGAATATCTATGCACCCCAGAGCGGTACAATGGTATATGAGTTCAAGGCGAAGTATATTGACGGCCTCAACGACGGAAAAGGCGGATTCGGAATTCATGTTTTTGTTGATAAACCTGCTCCCGGAAAAGCCTGGGGAGAAGGCGATTCCTATCTTCTCTGGATCAACTACGACGAGTCTCCTGCGGCGGCATCAACTCCCAAAGGATTGAGTGCCCAGATCTACAAGAGCGAAACAAACAGCAGAATGAAACTGGTTCAGAGCGTCTCTCTCAAATCCATAGAACCCATGATGAAACAGTATCTCGGCTACACCCTTCCCGTGAAGATCGTCATTGACGGCAAATCAGGAATGGCCAAGGTCTACGATCCCTTCAAAGCGGATTACTACTACAAATTCCCCCTGTCCTCAGAGACACCCATGACGGGAAATTACGTCTCTCTGAGAACCAACAGCCTGGCTGTGGCATTCAGTCAGTAATTCTTCGAAAGTCTGCAGAGTGAAATGAGAAAGACCGGATAATTCCGGTCTTTTTTTATGCTATCATGAATCATGGGTATAAAAGAATCAAAGAAAGAAACAAGGAAGCAGCTGCGGATACTCTGGAAGGGCATGACCGATGAGGAGATAACCCGGATAAGTCATAAAATCAGAGACGAGGTGTTGAAATCGGAACTCTGGAGAAATGCCGGCACCGTCCTGGCCTTTTTGTCATTCGGTAAAGAAATAACACTTGATGATCTGATTCTCCGCTCCCTGCGGGCAGGTAAAAAAGTCTTCATTCCCCGGGTGGAGGGTGAGATTATCGTTTTTTACGGGATCACGGGACTGGACAGCGGGGAATTTGTAATCAGCAGAATGGGAATCCGGGAACCATCTCCGGAAAAGGAGAAATTCATACCTTCCGGAGAAACGGAAATCCTCATACTGGTGCCCGGACTGGGTTTTACGGAAAACGGAATAAGAATGGGGCGGGGCGGCGGCTTCTACGACCGCTTTCTGAAAGAAATCAAAGACCTCGGGAACATCACCACCATGGGTGTCTGCAGCCGTGCCTCAATTCTGCCCGACCTTCCTGCAGAAATACATGACATGAGAGTCCGGTACCTCTGCTGCGAAGGGGGCATTATAAAAACTACTCTCTGAACTGATCCATTTTTTTGGTAATATCTTTCAGGGTCTCTTTGGTAAACAGCAAAGGACTGCCGTCGCTGCTGTTCAGATCATCTCCGTAGAAGCCGAGTCTGGTTTCAAGACATTTCCTGAACCCCGCGAGGTATTCATCTCTCAGGTCCAGGGAGCGGTCCAGAATGTAGATACATTCAAATCCGTCTTTGACCTGAGCCCAGGTCAGCTCCCTGATTTCATCGATCGTCAACTTGCCGGTTTCCATGAGAGAAAGGAAATAGGCTTCCGCATCTTCCCAGTGAAACTGATCCAGCATGGCTTCCGCCCGGCGACTGTATTTGTCAGCTCTGTTTTTCTGACTTCTTCTGTTGCTTTTCATTATTCCCGATTATATCACAACCCCTTCATCGCATCAAAACCCCTGGAGGGGGCTGATGACGGATTCATGAGGGTTTAAAAAGAATTCCTTGATTGT